>JACCTK010000328.1 GCA_013812465.1 Actinomycetota bacterium | reverse complement strand
CTACGAAAGGATCATGCTCAGAGAAGACCTAGTGACAGCAGCCGTTGTCTAACACCGAGGTGACAACGGAACCGGGGTAACTCCAAACTTCGGACGGGCGTTTGCATTGAGAGCCATGCTTGGACTCTATGTGACCGCGTTACAAGTTGTTCAACTCGAAGGTTTAGGCACGGTGCGGGCACTCCGAGCAAGCGGCTGGCGGCTAAAACCGCTCAACCATGCGACCTCCAGTCGGGGCGCCGAGATTCGAACTCGGGACCTCTTGACCCCCAGACAAGCGCGCTAACCAGGCTGCGCCACGCCCCGTGGCGAGGGACACCTTAGCCGCTCGTCAGAAGTTCCTTCGGAACAGCACGAACCCGAGCGGTAGGAACGCGGCGAGCGTGATCCAGGGCATCAGCGCGAGTCGGTCTCCCTCGTGCCGGCGATCCATCGTTGGGCCCGTGCCGAGAAGATCGACCACAGCCTGCCGCAACCCTTCCGAGTCGCCCTCCGTGACCACGCGCCCACCCACCGTCGAGGCGACACGGCCGAGCACGGCCTCACTCTTCGGGTCGGCGGAATAGCCGAACTCCGCCACCCCGGTCAGATAGATGCGCTCGTCTGCGTTCCATAGGCGCACGAACACCGTCTCGATCTTCGGCTCACGCCTGAACGCGGTCGCGAGGTCTCGCTCGAGCGGCCGCGTCTCTCCGTCGGTCAGGACGACGAGCACGCGCTTCTCTGCCGCCGGCGGGAAGTAGTTCAGCGTCGGAGCCGCTTCGAGCGCGTCATAGGTTGTTGCGCGCGAGGAGAAGAAGGTGCTGGGTCCCGGCGACTCGATGTCGAGCGTCTTTCCGAGCGTTGCCTGGAGAACCTGACGATCGGTGGTCGGGAAGAGGTGCGGAAGGAGTCCATCCGTCATCGACGCAACGCCTACCGGAACCTCTGGGAGCTGATTCGCGAGCTCCTGCGCGATCTCGCGAGCGCGGTCGAATCGGGTTGGGGCTCCCGGTCCCTCCGAGGCGAGCATCGAGCGGGAGGTGTCGACCACGAGAAACACTTGGGCGTCGGTCCGCTCCCGCACCTCGCGCATCGTGGCCAGGACAGGCTGTGCCGCCGCGAGCGCCACGAGACCGCACACCGCCGCGAGCGCGGCCACGAAAGACAGGCGCGACTCGCGCGACGGCTCCTCGAGACGGAGCGCCGCCCTGATCCCACGCAGCCGACGTTCCCGTGCACGGTAGACCGCGAGCGGGATCAGCGCTGCGAGCCCGACGAGCGCTCCCAGTGGCGTCAGGAACACGAGCTCCATCAGTAGCCGCTGCCCGTGCCTCCCTGACCGGACTTCTGGCCTCCGGCCCGATCGCGGGTGGGGGCGTTCGATGGCGCGAACACCACCGGGCCTTCGCGGCTGAGCACCGCCTCGAGGTTGGTCTTGGCGTCGTCGTTCTCGGGATCGAGCTCGATCGCGTTTCGGAACGCCGAGACGGCCCGCTGGATGTTGTCCAACCGCTCGACCTTGGTGGGAACCTGGACGTCGAGCGTGATCACGCCGTACATCGTCAGCATCCGCGAGCGCCGCTTCGCGTCCTCGTCCTCCCTGCTCAGGCGCGTGACCTCGTACTGCGCCTTCGCTCGCGCCGACTCGAGGTCGGGGAAGCCCTCGTAGTCCACCTCCCCAGGCTCGACCCTCAGGTAGAGACCGGCGATCTGGCGGTAGAAGACGTCGTCCTCGAGCCCGAGCAGCCGCTCGCTCGCGAGCCCGGGCAGGTAGCCGACCTTCCACAGATTGCGCTGACGCATCGGCGCCGACTCGAAGCGCGCGTCGTCGGCGGTGATCTGTCCGGGCGTGCGGAGGATGTCCACGGCGACGACCGCGAGCGCCACCGCGACCGGGACGGCGACAACGGCGAGAGCCCAGGCCACCCATCTTGTCCAGGATCTCATCGGTGCACCTCCAGGCGCGAGAGGACGTTCTCGTTCACGGCCAGCAGCACCACGAGGAGCCCACCGGCCACGAGGAAGAGCCAGGGCGCGATCGACCCGAAACCCTGCTCCTCCGGCGTTCGCAGCTCCTCCTGCTCGGGCGCGCGTACGAACGCGTTCGAGCCGACGAGCCGCTCGACGAGCGCACGCTTCTGCTCCGAGGGGAAGAGCGGCACGATCCGCACCTGATAGCCCTCGCTCTCGATCAGCGCGAGCACCTCGGCGAGCCGCGCAATCTCGT
>JACCTK010000296.1 GCA_013812465.1 Actinomycetota bacterium | reverse complement strand
GCTGAGTCGTGCGCAAGACCGGAATCCGCTAGCGCGGATTCCGTTCGTGCCAGAGCAGACCCCGTTATGGGGAGCCTAGAAGAAGCATGCTGCGGGGTGTGAAGTCGTCTGCTTGCCGATCGGTCGGCCGATACGCTCCCTGCTCTCGTTTCGCTAGGATTCCGACCCAGCCGAAAGGCCTCCTTACGATGAACGCGACGATCGAGAGCCTCGAGCAGCGCAATCTGCGCACGGACCTGCCTCGGTTCAAGGCGGGGGACACCATGCGCGTTCACTTCAAGGTGATCGAGGGCAATCGGCAGCGGATTCAGGTCTTCGAGGGAATCTGCATCAAGCGCCAGGGCTCCGGCTTTCGCGAGACCTTCACCGTGCGCAAGCAGTCGTTCGGCGTCGGGGTCGAGCGGACGTTCCCGCTCCACTCGCCGAAGATCGAGAAGCTCGAGTTGATGACCGTCGGCGACGTCCGGCGCGCAAAGCTCTACTACTTGCGCTCGAGAGTGGGAAAAAAGGCGCGCGTCCGCGAGCTCCGGCAGAGCTAGCGCGTATTCTCGGCCGATGGCCCGTTCGTCCGGTCAAAGGCTCCTCACACACGATCGCCGCCTCGGTGTTCGCTACGTCGCGGGCGCCGACGAGGCGGGTCGCGGGTCGCTCGCGGGGCCGCTCGTCGTCGCGGGTGTGCTGCTCGACTACGAGACGTTGCGCGGAGCGAGAGTTCGTCCGCTTGCGGCGCTGAACGACTCCAAACAGGTCCGTCACGAGGAGCGCGAGGAGCTCTTTCATGCCGTCGTCGGGTGCGCGTCGCGGATCAGCGTTCGCGTGATCTCCGCTGCCGAGATCGACCGCTCCGGACTACATCGCTCCAATTTGGCGGCGCTCAGGGCGGTTCTCGCCGATCTCCATCCGCCGGCAGACGCCTGTCTCGTCGACGGGTTCCGTCTTGGTCCGGCAGCGCCGCCGCACCGGGCGCTCGTCGACGGTGACGCGCGAAGTGCGGCGATCGCCGCAGCCTCGATCGTGGCGAAGGTCGTCCGGGATCGGGTGATGCGGCGTCTTGACGCTCTCTACCCACGCTACGGCTTCGTCTCTCACGTCGGCTACATAACGCCTGCGCACTCGAGCGCGGTTCGCGTGTTCGGCCCCTCCAACCTCCATCGCCGCTCCTTCCAGGCCCGCTGCTACGAGGCGGCGTGAATCGCGGCGAGCGCCGCGCCCTCCAGCACTATCGGCTCCGCGGCTATCGCCTGCTCGAGGCAAATGCGCGGGCCGGCGGTTACGAGCTCGATCTCGTACTGCGCAGAGGCCGGCGCCTGCTGGTGGTCGAGGTCAAGGAGAAGGGGGGAGACGGCTTCGGGCATCCGCTGGAGATGATCGACGCTGAGAAGGCGCGTCGGGTGACGCTTGCCGCGCGAGCCTGGCTCGCTGCCCGCCCCGAGCTTGCCGGGCTCGAGGTCGAGCTCGAGGCCGCCGGCGTGCAGGGGCGTCGGGTCGAGCGGGTGCCACTCGTATGAGTCAGAAGGACCTCGGCTACGAGGTCCGAACCACAGGACATGGCCTCCACTCAGACGGCGCTCTACCGCGAGCTCCACGACACCCTCCAACTCTCCTGGTCGGAGGCTGAGCTTCCGGAGCGGGAGCGAACGAAGCACGTCCACCGCCTCCATCCGTACCTCGGCAAGTTCGTCCCGCAGCTCGTCGAAGCCTTGCTCACGCGCTACGTGCGCTCGGGTGGACGCGTGCTCGATCCCTTTGCGGGCTCCGGCACGACGCTCGTCCAGGCGGTCGAGTCGGGATACGACGCCGTCGGCGTGGACGTCGCCGCCTTCAACTGTCTGCTGATGCGCGTCAAGACGGCGCGCTACGACGCGTTTCGCCTCGAGAAGGACCTGCGCGACGTTGAGGGCCGCCGAGGTCGCTCGCGGCGGCGCCCGCGCGGATATCTCGCGGACTGGTACGCCCCGCGCGCGGCGGCAGAGCTCCTCCACTTCCGGGATCTCCTCGAGGAGTACGAGCACGCCGACGTCCTGCGGGTGGTGCTCGCGCGTGCCGCTCGGTCCGCCCGGCTCACGACTCACTTCGACCTCGAGTTCCCGCGCTCGCCGCAGCGGGCGCCGTACTGGTGTCACAAGCACCGGCGAACATGCCGTCCCGTCGAGGAGGCGGACAAGTTCCTCGGCCGCTACCTGCTCGACACCCTCGAGCGCCTGAAGGCGTTTCAGCGCCTTCGCGCAAAGAAGCGCGAGGCCGAGATCTTGCACGGCGATGCGCGTGACGTCGCGCTCGAAGGAGGGTTCGACGCCATCCTTACCTCGCCCCCATATCCCGGTCTGATCGACTACCACGAGCAGCACCGGTATGCCTACGAGCTGCTCGGTCTGGGCGATCGTCGCGAGCGGGAGCTTGGCGCGGCCGCCGGAGGCACGAGCCGAGCAGCTGTGTCCGAGTACGTCGCAGGCATCTCGCAGGTTCTGCGCAGATGCAGTGAGAGTCTGACGTCCCGCGCTCCGGTGATCATCGTGGTCAACGACCGACGAGATCTTTACACCGGCATCCTGGAGCAAAGCGGGCTCCGGCTCGAGGAGCGCCTCGAAAGGCATGTCAACCGGCGATCCGGCCGCCGTGCGGGTGAGTACTTCGAGTCCGTGCTCATTGCCACAGCGTGGCCGCGGTAAGAGAAGCGTAAGGACTGCCGTCGTTCGAAAGGGGTCGGCCGAACGCCGGGGTAGCCTGGCCCGCAAGAGACCTGAAAGGGAGGACACATGCGAAAGCTCTCGATCCGGCGCCCGTCGCCGGCAATGGTGGTCGCGTGCCTGGCGCTTCTGATCGCGCTCGGAGGGACGAGCGTGGCGGCGGTGAGCCAGCTCGCGAGGAACAGCGTAGGGCCTGCGCAGCTGCAGTTCGGCGCGGTGACGAATCCGAAGATCCGCTCGAACGCGGTGACCTCGGCGAAGGTGCGGAACCGCTCCCTTCTACGTACGGACTTCGCACCCGGGCAGCTGCCCGCGGGGCCGACAGGTCCGCAGGGGCCAGCCGGTCCGAACGGGCCCGCTGGACCAGCGGGAGCAGCCGGAGTCATCGGCGCGATAACCGTGCGAACCGCTTCGGTTAGCGTCGTCGACGGCGCCACGGATGGCATCTTCAACACCGCCCGCGTCGAGCGCCGGTGCGAAGCCAACGAGCGCGCGGTCTCGGCGGGCACGTCTTGGGGCGATGACGGCTCGGACCTCAAGCTCGTGACTCAGGAGCTCGAGCCGCTCTTCAACCCGCAGAACCAGGTGAACGGCTTCGTCGCGGTGGGTGGCAACGACACCGGGGAGTCGAGCAACTTCACCGTCCACGTTCTCTGCTTCACGGGCTGAGCAAGGTTTGACGCTTTCGGCGCGAAGGCGTTGACCATGTGTGACGCCTTCGCGCCTACCGTCGGCGAGGTGCTCGCCTGCGCGGTCACCCACGCTCTCGTCGGTCTCGAGCCGCGCAAGGTCGAGGTCGAGGCCCACCTGCAGCTGGGCATTCCGGGCTTCGCCATCGTCGGGCTCGCCGACCGGGCCTGCCAGGAGGCGAAGCACCGCGTGCGAAGCGGGATCGTCTCCGCGTCGCTCGAATGGCCGCTGAATCGCAGGATCACGGTCAATCTCGCGCCTGCCGCGCTGCGCAAGGAGGGATCCGGGTTCGATCTCCCGATCTCGCTCGCAGTCCTTGCGGCGACAAGGCAGGTGCCTCCCGAGCGGCTCGCCGAGCACGCGTCTGTGGGCGAGCTGGCGCTGGACGGGCGGGTGCGGCCGGTTGCCGGCGCGCTCGCCGTGGCGGAGGGCGCTCGGCGGGAGGGACTGCAGCGCGTTGTCTGCGCCGCGGAGTCGGCGCCGGAGGTCGCGCTCGCCGGAGTCGAGCCGATTGCCGTCCGGCATCTCGCTGAGGTCGTCGCGTATCTCCGCGGCGAGATCGACGCTCCCGGATTCGATCCCTTGCTGGCCGATGCGCTCGAGCAGGAATCGGTTCCCGATCTCGCGGACGTGCGCGGGCAGGAGCGAGCTCGCCGCGCGCTCGAAGTCGCGGCGGCCGGCGACCACAACCTACTCTTGATGGGTCCCCCTGGAACAGGGAAGACGATGCTCGCCCGGCGGCTCCCGGGAATCCTGCCGCCGCTCGAACGGCAAGAGGCCCTGGAGGTGACCAGGATCCACTCGGTCTGCGGCCTCTTGCCGGCGGAGCGCCCTCTCATCACCGTGCCCCCATTCCGGGCGCCGCATCACGGCGCGTCGGCTCCCGCCGTGGTCGGAGGCGGCACGGGACCGTGTCCGGGCGAGGTCTCGCTTGCCCATCGCGGCGTCCTCCTACTCGATGAGCTGCCGGAATTCCCACGCTCGGTCTTGGAGGCCCTCCGCCAGCCGCTCGAGGACGGCGTCGTTGCGATCGCGCGCGTGGGCGGACACGCGATCTTCCCGGCACGGTTCCAGCTCGTCGGGACCGCGACTCGATCTTTCTTCAGCGCTGTTCGGACCGATCCCACTGGGCGCTGGGAGGGATGCCTAGCGATAGCTCACGTGCCCCAGACGCGGACGGAGACGCTCCAGGAG
>JACCTK010000290.1 GCA_013812465.1 Actinomycetota bacterium | reverse complement strand
GGTCGAAGGAGCGTTCGAGTCGCTCGAGAATCATTTTCCGCTGGTGCCAGCGCCCGATGTGGAAGAACGGCTGCGACTTGACCGCGTCTCGCACACCATTGTCGTCGGGCCAGTAGAGCCGCTCGCGCGAAAGTTCGCGATGTAGCGCATCGGCGAAGCCCCCGCCTTGAGGGAGGTGCTCGATGAGCTGCACGAATACCCGGTTGAGTGCGTTGGTCGGGATCCGCGCCAGTTGCCGGCGCACGATGAAGGACTCAATGAGGGCGACCACGCGCCGAAGCTCGGCGATGTCGATCAGACCGCGCTCGCGTAAGTCGTAGGCGACCATCAGCACTGGATGGCTCGTCTGTGCGCCCCAACGCGCCAAGCGTCCCAGGCCGGCGGCGAGTTCGTGGTCGGGCTCCGAGGCCGGGTCGATCAGCCGCTTGTAGTGGCTCGCGTGCAAAGACAGGTCACGAACCTGTGCTTCGACCTGGGCTTCGTCGTGCGAGATCGGGTCAAGGCGGCGTTGGTGGTAGGCGTAGACGTCGTCTTTGGCGACGTCCTGACCTCGCCGCTGCAGGTCGACGCGGGCCAGTCCGGTGAGATTGTCGACGCCAAGGAGCATCTCCATCGGGCGCCAGACCTGCTCGTATACCACCTCCGCGCGGGACGGCAGAAGCATGAAGATGTAGTTGCGCAGTAGATCGGCCTGGTTGAGATCGACTCCTGTGCCGTTCAGCGACTGGAAGATTCGATGGGCGTTATCGCCAGGTTGCGTCGTGATCTCGACGATGGCCATGCGCTCAGCGATTACGTGCTCGAACAGTCGAGCATCGATCGTCTGGCGACTGGCTCGCACCTCACGCAGCCGTTGGGCGTAAAACCGATACGCATCCGAGATGAGATCTCGTGCGCCGCCATCAGGCGCCTGCTCGACGCGCGCGTGAAAGGCGACGCGGTCCTCCTCAGTGGGCTGCATGCGATAACGGCCCGGGCCGTGCTGGAACTCGTTGAACAAGTAGAGCTTGCCGAACCGGTCGACAGCCTGTGGGTCTTCATCGGCGACGGTGTCTCGCAGGGCGCAGAGGACGAGCATGAGCGTCGTAAGGCGCTGTTGACCGTCGATGACCAAGAACGTCTGCAGACCAGCCGCGTTCGGATCGACTGGAGAGAGGACGAAGCTCCCTAAGGGCCTATCCCGGTTGGGCGAGCGCGAGCCGGGCGGCGTGCGCTTTCTTGAAGGCGATCAGACCGCTGGCGAGCTGGAGCAGGGCGAGGTGGTTCTCGTCTTTCTTCGACCAGCGGATCAGGAGGGCACGGTTGCGGTTGAGCCAGGAGTGGCAGGCCTCGACGACCCAGCGGCGCGCCCGCCAGCCGGGAGTACGAAGCTTCTGCCGGATCTCCTCGCCGCGCCCGCGGATGTGCGCGCTGAAGCCGCGCCCGCGGACGAGCTCGCCGACCCACGGGTAGTCGTAGCCGCGGTCGAGGCAGAGAGCCTGCGGCTGCTCGGCCGTCGGCTCGGGCCGCGCGATCGGGACCGAGTCGAGCGTTGCCGCTAGGAGCTTCGAGTCGTGGCGGTTGGCGCCGTCGTGTGCCAGCCCGATCGGGACCCCTCGCGCCTCGCAGAGAAGCGAACGTTTCGCCCCTTTTTCGCTCTGTCGGTGGGATTGGGCCCGGTCTTTGCACCGCCCAGCGGCGCCTTGCCCATGGCGCCGTCGCAGGCGAGCCAGGCCCACTCGATCCCGACCACGTCGTCGTAGTCGAGCAGCCCTTGCCGCCAGATCTCGTGGAAGACGCCCGCCTGCTCCCACTCCTGGAAGCGCCGGTGCGCCGAGCTCGAGGAGCAGATCCGGGTCGCGTTCAAGGCGTTCCACTGCATGCCCGTCCTGAGCACCAACAGGATCGCGTCCATCGCGTCTCGGTCCGGTACCCGCGGGCGGTGACAGCCGAGCGGATGCTCGGGCGGAGCGGGCAAGAGCGGCTCGATCCGCTCCCACAACCAGTCGGGCATCCGCCAGCCGTCGTCTGTGCTCACAAGGCCCATCTCTCCTCCTCGGTAGCAGGTCAGCTACCGAGGTGTTCGAGGTGCGCGGGCGGGTCCCTGCGGACCCTTCCGGGATAGGCCCTTAGAACTCGAAGGTCCAGACGATCTTCTCGGGCGGCACGATCTCGCGGTATTCGCCCCGAAATGCGTACTCGTTCCCCTCTGCGTCCGTACTGACGAACCGGTACACGCCGCCCGGCCGAAGGTCGATC
>JACCTK010000277.1 GCA_013812465.1 Actinomycetota bacterium | reverse complement strand
TAACCAACTGAACTACGCCCCCGGAACTCTCGTTAGTGTAGCCGGGCCTCTAAAGGGAGGGGCTCTTTGCAACGTAGGCTCTGGCCGTGTCGACGGCGGACTGGATCGTGCTCGGCGTCGTCGTGCTCTTTGGGCTCTACGGGCTCTCGAAGGGGCTCGTCCGCGGAGCCCTGTCGCTTGCCGGTTTCGCGCTCGGCGCCTACGTCGGCGCGCGCATCGCGCCCACCGTGCTCGCGGACGGGTCGCCGTACGCTCCGCTGGTCGCCCTCGGCGGGGCTGTCTTGGGAGGGACGCTTCTCTCGAGCCTCGCGGAGTTCCTCGGGGTGACGCTGCGCTCGACCATGGGGATGATTCCGGGACTTCGAGCCCTGGACTCCGTCGCGGGCCTGCTGCTCGGCGCCGCGGCGGGCCTGGTTCTCTCGTGGGCGGTCGGAGCGGTGCTCCTCTATCTGCCGGGACAGTCAGAGCTCCGCCGGTCCGTTCAGGAGTCGGCGATCCTCTCGCGGATCAACCAGGACTTTCCGCCGGAGCGGCTGCTCGAGACGCTCGAGCGGGTCGACCCTCTCGGTGTCCTCGTCGGCCCGCCCGCTGCGGTGCCACCGCCAGAGGCGGCGATCGCCCGCGATCCGGATGTCGCGGTAGCGGCGGCGAGCGTGGTGCGCATCTCCGGGATCGCGTGCGGCCTGGGTATCGAGGGCTCGGGGTGGGTCGCTCGCTCCGAGCTGGTCGTGACGAACGCCCACGTGGTCGCGGGAATCGAGCGGCCGAGCGTCGACCGGCAGGATGGTCGATCGCTGCCGGCATCGGTCGTCGTCTTCGACCCGAAGAACGACCTCGCGGTGCTGCGAGTGCCGGGCCTCGGAGGTCGACCGCTGCGACTCGCGGATCCCGAGCGCGGCGCCGCGGTGGCGATCGTCGGGTATCCGGAGAACGGGCCGTTGACGAGCACGCCTGGCCGTCTCGGCGAGACAGGGGACTTCTTGAGCAGAGATGCCTACGGGCGAGGACCGGTGAGGAAGTCGGTGACGGCCATCAGGGGCGTCGTTCGGCCTGGAAACTCCGGCGGCCCCGGAATTGATGCCCAGGGTCGCGTTCGAACCACCGTCTTTGCCCGCAGGCCGGGCGAGCGCGGTGGGTTCGGAGTTCCGCCCAGGCGAGTACGCGAGGCGCTTGTGCTTGCCCAAGGCGCTACCGGGTCCGGCCTGGCCACCGATTGCGCGCGCTAGAGCCACCCTCGCCCTACGTGAACGGCAAGCCTCGTCCCTATGCGAACAGCTCGAGCGCCGCCAGCGGTTGCCTGAACGGCGGGATGACGTAGGCGCCCGCGGCGCGTTCGCGTGACTCCTCGAGCAGCTCGCGCGCGATCTCCAGTCCCACCGGCCCCGCGCTCGGTCCGGCGTCGCGCAGCCGGGCGAGAACGTGCTCGGGCACGACGATCCCCGGAACCTCGTTGTGGAGGCGAAACGCGAGCTGGTGGCTCTTGACGTAGAAGATGCCGATGAGCAGGGGGATCGGGCACGTGCGGCCCAGACGCTCGAGGAAGGCGTCGAGGTACGCGAAATCGAAGAGGACCTGCGTCATCGCGAACCTGGCGCCCGCCTCCAGCTTCTGCTCGAAGCGCTCGAGCTCATAGCCGAGATCGTCGGCGGCGGGGTTGACCGCGACCCCGAGGAAGAACGATGTTGGCGCATCGATCTCGCGGCCGTTGAAATCCTCGCCGGCGTTCATCTGCGTGATGATCCGAGAGAGGCCGATGGAGTCGACCTCGTACACACCGCCGGACCCGGGGTAATCGCCCGCCTCGGGTGGATCGCCCGTCACCGCGAGCACGTTTCGGACGCCCTCGGCGTGTGCGCCGAGGAGCATCGACTCGAGTCCCGCGATCGACGAGTCCCGCGGGGTCAGGTGCGGGATCGTCTCGATCCCGGCGACGCGCTCGATAGTGGTGGACGCGATCAGCCCGCTCATGCGAGCGCGTGCGCGCGGGTTGTCGTTCACGTCGACGACGTCCACGTGGCCTGACTCCTTCAGCGTCCGCGCGAGGTCGAGCATCGTCTGCGCCTGCCCGCCCCGGGGCGGGTCGATCTCCACGGAGACGACGAACTCGCCTGTGCGAAGCTTCCGTTGGAGG
>JACCTK010000268.1 GCA_013812465.1 Actinomycetota bacterium | reverse complement strand
GTGGCTGGTCGCCGAGGTTCGTCGCGACAAGAAGGTCTATCGCCAGGAGTTCGCCCGCGGAGAGCCGACGACGGAGATGATCACGGTCGGAGTCGCAGGCAAGGACGAGTCGGGAACGACGATCTCCTTCCTTCCCGACCCGGAGGTGTTCGAGGAGACCGAGTTCGACGCCGCGACGCTCCTGCAGCGCCTGCGCGAGACCGCCTTCCTCACCCGCGGGCTTCGCATCATCCTCGCGGACGAGCGCGCGGGCGGAAAGACCGAGGAGTTCTACTACGAGGGTGGCATCAGGGACTTCGTCGCGTACGTCAACGAGTCGAAGGATGCGGTGCACAAGCACATCGTCTATCTCGAGGGCGAGAGCGACGAGGGCAATCTCGAGGTCGCGATGCAGTGGAACAGCTCGTACGTCGAGTCAGTGTTCTCCTTCGCCAACAACATCAATACGACTGAGGGCGGGACGCACCTGCAGGGATTTCGCGCTGCGCTCACCCGCACTCTCAACCAGTACGCCCGGAACGAGGGGCTGCTGAAGGAGAAGGACGACAACCTCGAAGGCGAGGATGCGCGCGAGGGTCTCGCGGCGGTCATCTCCGTCAAGCTGCGAAACCCGCAGTTCGAGGGGCAGACGAAGACGAAGCTCGGCAACCCGGGAATCGCGGGTCTCGTCGAGCGGATCGTCAACCAGAAGCTCTCCGAGTTCCTCGAGGAGAACCGCACCGAGGCGCGCCAGATCGTGCAGAAGGCGATCGCCGCCCGAAACGCTCGCCAGGCCGCCCGCAAGGCGCGCGAGCTCACGCGGCGGAAGAGCGCGCTCGAGAACTCGTCGCTCCCCGGGAAGCTCGCGGACTGCACCATCAAGGATCCGGACTCGGCCGAGCTCTTCATCGTCGAGGGCGACTCGGCTGGCGGCTCCGCGAAGCAGGCCCGCGATCGCACGACGCAGGCAATCCTGCCGCTGCGCGGGAAGATCATCAACTCCGAGAAGAACCGCATCAACAAGGTTCTCTCGAATACGGAGATCCAGGCGATGATCACCGCGATCGGCACGGGCTTCGGTGACGAGTTCGACATCGCCAACCTGCGCTACGGCCGCGTGATCGTGATGACCGACGCGGACGTCGACGGCGCGCACATCCGCACGCTCATTCTCACCTTTCTCTACCGGACGATGCCGGAGCTCTTCGAACGCGGCCACATCTACATCGCCGTCCCGCCCCTGTACCACGTGAAGCTGGGAAGCCGAGGGATGTACTTCGAGAAGGACGCACAGCTCGAGGAGCTGCTGGTTCGTGAGCGCGTCAAGGACATGACCGTGACTGCCCGCGGAGAGCTCGAGACGACGCTGACCGAGGCTCGCTGGACGCGCCTCGTTCGCGAGATCGGCCACCTCGAGGCCTGGGCCGCGAAGCTCGAAGCCGAATTCGGCCCTGCGGCGCGATTTGCGATCGCGCACCGGCTCGTTGAATCCGAGGCGGGGGAGAGACCCGATGCGGCCGCGCTGATCTCGTCTCTTCCGGCGAACGGCTACGAGCTGACGGTCGTGGAAGAGCTCGGCGAGCTCCTTCACGTCCGTGTCGTGGAAACCGAGACGAGCACCGCCCACCGGGTCGACCTGCCGCTTGCCATGCTCGTCTCCTCGACCTACGGCGCCGTGCAGCGCGCATACGCGAAGGCCGGGGACATCGTCGGCCTCCCACCCTTCACGGTCGCCTTCGGGAGCAAGTCGTTCCACGCGGAGACGTTCGACGCTTTGCGCTCGAGCTCGCTCGACCTGGCGAAGGAGGGCATGCAGATCAGCCGCTTCAAGGGTCTCGGCGAGATGAATCCCGAGCAGCTCTGGGAGACGACCATGGATCCGACCAAGCGCATGCTGATCCGCGTGGAGGTGGAGGACGCCGCTGCCGCCGACCGGGTCTTCTCGACGTTGATGGGCGACCAGGTGGAGCCGCGACGGCTCTTCATCGAGCAGAACGCCAAAGACGTGAAGTTCCTCGATGTCTGACGTCGTCGAGCCTCTGGGCGCCGGCCGTATCGAGCCGCGCGAGCTCGAGCAGGAGATGCGCTCGAGCTACCTCGACTACGCCATGAGCGTCATCGTCGGCCGTGCGCTGCCGGACGTGCGCGACGGGCTCAAGCCCGTGCACCGCCGCGTTCTCTGGGCGATGCACGACTCGGGTCATCAGCCGAACCGCCCGTACGTGAAGTGCGCTCGCGTCACCGGCGACGTGATGGGGAAGTACCACCCGCACGACTCGAGCTCGATCTACGACGCAATCGCCCGCCTCGTGCAGGCGTTTTCCCTACGCTACCCCCTCGTCGACGGCCAGGGCAACTTCGGCTCGATCGATGCCGATCCGCCCGCTGCCGAGCGCTACACCGAGTGTCGGCTTGCCAAGCTTGCCACCGAGCTTCTCCGAGACATCGACTCGGACACGGTCGACTTCGGGCCGAACTACGACGAGTCACGGCGAGAGCCGCAGGTTCTGCCGGCGCGCTTCCCGAACCTGCTCGTCAACGGCTCGACGGGCATCGCCGTCGGGATGGCGACGAACATTCCTTCGCACAACCTCGCCGAGACCATCGATGCGGTCGTCGCGCTGATCGACAAGCCGAGCGCGAGCGTCGAGGATCTGATGAAGCACGTTCGAGGGCCTGACTTTCCCACGGGAGGAATCATCGTCGGCCGCTCGGGGATCCGTGACGCCTATCGGACCGGTCGCGGACGCGTCGTCATGCGCGCTCGAGCGCATATCGAGGAGCTCCGCGGCGGCAAGAGCGCGATCATCGTCACTGAGCTGCCGTATGGAGTCAAGAAGGGCGGAGACGGCGGCGTGATCACGAAGATCGCCGCGCTCGTCCGCGAGAAGGTGGTCACCGAGGTGTCCGATCTCCAGGACTACTCGGACAAGACGGGCATGCGGATCCAGATCGAGCTGAAGCGCGAGGCGGTGCCTCAAGTCGCGCTCAACAAGCTGTTCAAGCACACCTCTCTGCAGACGACGTTCGGCTACAACGCCGTCGCGCTCGTCGACGGCGTTCCCCGCACGCTCTCGTTGCTCGAGTTCGTCCGCCACTACCTCGACTTCCAGCGGGAGGTCGTCACGCGGCGGTCGCAGTACGAGCTGCGAAAGGCGCTTGCTCGCGCCCATGTTCTCGAGGGCTACTTGATCGCGCTGGACAACCTCGACGAGGTCATTCAGCTGATCAGGGCCTCGGACGACGCCGACGAGGCGCGCTCCGGGCTCATGGAGCGCTTCTCTCTCAGCGAGCTGCAGGCGCAGGCGATCCTCGATCTGCGGCTGCGCGCGCTTACCGGGCTCGAGCGAAAGCGCGTCGAGGACGAGTACGCGGACCTGCAGGAGCGCATCTCCGAGCTCCGGGTCCTCCTTGGCGACGAGTCGCGGATCGCCGCGCTCATCAAGGAGGAGCTGCTCGAGATCAAGGAGATCTACGGGAAATCGGACGACCGTCGCACCGAGATCGTCGCGGGCGAGAACGATCTCGAGCTCGAGGACATGATCGCGGAGGAGGACATGGTGATCGCCATCACCAAGTCCGGCTACATCAAGCGGCTACCGGTGACGACCTACCGCGAGCAGCGACGCGGGGGGATCGGGGTGATGGGGATGGACCTGAAGGACGAGGACTACATCGAGCACCTCTTCGTAGCCTCGACCCACGACTACATCCTGTTCTTCACTACCGTGGGAAAGGTCTATCGGCTGAAGGTGCACGAGCTCCCGCTCGGCTCGCGGCAGTCGAAGGGCCGTGCGATTGTGAATCTCCTTCCCTTCCGCCAAGACGAGGACGTGCAGGCCGTCATCGCGACGCGGAACTTCGAGGAGGCCAAGCACCTCGTCTTCGCGACGCGGAAGGGGATGATCAAACGAACCGAGTTCGCCGCGTACAACACGCCGTTGAAGGCCGACGGGATCATCGCGATCAAGCTCCGCGACGACGATCAGCTGATCGGGGTCCGGCTCGCCAGCGAGTCCGACGACGTGCTCATTGTCTCGCGCCTGGGTCAGGCGGTGCGGTTCCACGGCAAGCAGGTGCGCTCGATGGGGCGGGACACCTCGGGCGTGTCGGGAATGAAGCTCCGTTCCGGCGACGAGGTGATCGAGGTCGACATCGCCGACGAGAGCGCCGACCTGCTAGTCGTGACCGAGAACGGCTACGGGAAGCGGACGAGAGTTGCGGACTATCCGGTGAAGGGTCGCGGCACGATGGGCGTGAAGACGGTGCAGCTCGTCGACCGCAAGGGCAGGCTCGCCGGCGCGCGCATCGTCCGCGACGGCTACCAGGTGATGCTGATCTCCGACGCCGGCACGGTCATCAAGATTCCCGTCGAGGGCATCCGACGGGCCGGCCGCTCGACGCAGGGCGTGATCGTGATGCGCCTTCGCGAAGGCGAGAAGGTCGCGACGTTGGCCCCCGTCATCGGCTCGGATGAGGATCCGGACATCGAGCCCGCCGCGGGTGGTCCGGATACCGAGCCAGCGACGGACGAAACACCGGAAGACGCGCCGGCCTGACCTTCGCTACGACGAGTTGCCGCCGTTGTCGGCGAGGTTCGAGAGCGCCGTCAACAGATCGATCGGGATCGGGAAGACGATCGTGGAATTGTTAGACGCCCCGATCTCGAGCAATGTCTGTAGATAGCGGAGCTGCACCGTGATCGGCTCCTGCGACATGACCGCCGCCGCATCCTTCAGCCGCTCGGACGCTTGGTACTCGCCCTCGGCGGAGATGACCTTCGCGCGCCGCTCGCGCTCTGCTTCTGCCTGACGCGCCATCGCCCGCTGCATGCCGCTCGGAATCTCGACGTCTTTGACCTCGACGACCGAGACCTTGATCCCCCACGGCGAAGTCGACTCGTCGATGATCCCCTGCAGGATCGCGTTGATCTTGTCCCGCTCGGACAGGAGTTCGTCCAGAACATGTTGGCCGAGCACGGAGCGGAGTGTCGTCTGGGCGATCTGCGAAGTCGCGACCATGTAGTTCTCGACCTGCACGATCGAGGCGTTCGGCTCCACGATCCGGAAGTACGCGACCGCGTTCACGCGCACCGGGACGTTGTCCTTCGTGATCACCTCTTGCGGGGGCACGTTCAGCGTTACCGTGCGCAGATCGACCCGGACCATGCGGTCGATGACCGGGATCAAGAGGAAGAGACCCGGGCCTTTGGGCTCCGGGAGCAGCCGCCCCAGCCGGAAGATGACGCCGCGCTCGTACTCGCGCGCGATCTTGACCGCGGCGAACAGGAACAGGATCACCACGATCAGCGCAGCGACGAGAACGATCAGACCTACGGACACTCCATCCATCTCAGCTCGGCTCCTCCCCAGTGGGTGACGTCATGGATCCTACGACGAGACGCAAGTCCTCCGCGACCTTGCCCACGCGCACGTGCTCGCCTGGGATGAGCGGGGAGCCGTCGTCCCGCGTCGCCCGCCAGAGCTCCCCGTTCAGCGAGACTAGCCCGTCCCGGCGCACCACGCCCTCGCCGCCGACTAGCCCATGCACTCCGACTGCGGCCGGACGCCGCGCGACACGCACGACCCGGCTCAACGCAAAGCCGAGCAACAACGCGAGTGTCGCGGCGATGCCGATGGAGACGGGGAGCGAGACCTGGTACGCGTCTCCGGCGGGGTCGAAGAGAATGAGCGACCCTAGGACGAACATGACCCCTCCCGCGACCGTGAGTGCTCCGTGCGTGGGCACGAAAGCCTCTGCGACGAAGAACGCGGCGGCCAGAATCATCAGAAACAGTCCCGCCAGCGACACCGGGAGCACCTGCAGGCCATAGAGGCCGAGAATCAGCGAGATCGCGCCGACCGTGCCCGGGAAGATGAGCCCTGGGTTCCAGAGCTCGACGACGATCCCGATCAATCCGATCGAGAGCATCAGCGTGATCAGGTTCGGGTCGACGAGAAGGTCTCGGGCGCGCTGCCAGAAGCTCATCTCGATCTCCTCGATCGCCGCTCCGGCGGTCTCGAGGACGAAGCCCTTAGGCACGGTCTTCGTCCCGTCGACCTGGTTCAGCAGCGCTCTCAGCGTGGGCGCGACCACCTCGACGAGGCCGATGTCCTTCGCCTCACGGGCGCCGTAGTTCGACGCCTTGGTGACCATCCGCCGAGCGGCGGGAACGTTACGGTCGTGCTCGCGCGCAAGCTCACCCACGTACGCGGCGGCGTCGTTCACGACCTTGCGGCGCAAGTCCTCGGAGATGTCCTCGCCACCGAGTGAGATCGGGGTGGAGGAGCCGATGTTGGTCTGCGGCGCCATGGCCGCGATATCCGCGGCCATCGCGATCACGGCGCCGGCCGAGTCGGCGCTCGAGCCGGGCGGCGACACGTAGAGGATCACCGGGACGGTGGAGGCGAGGAACCGCTTGACGATCCCTCGCATCGAGGAGGAGAGTCCGCCCGGCGTGTCCAGGATCACGACGACCGCGGCGAACTCCTCGTCCTCGCCCCGGTCGATCGCGTCCTCGAGGTACTCCTGCGTGACGGGGTTGATGTCGTTGTCGAGATGAACGGCGAGGACACGCGGGCTGTCACTCTGGCCAATGGCGACGGCCGGCGCGAACAACGCGAGAATGACAAAGGCGAGAAGAAATCCCCGCAAAGGGCGGATCCGCACCGGTGTAAGAATTGTATCAACGGAGGTTCGCCGCCCTTGCTCGCGAAGGGCATGCCCGTCACCCTGCCTCACATGCGCCGCCTCATCCCCATTCTCGTCGCGGCACTGGCCGCCTCGATCGCCGCCCCCGTAGCGCTGGGCGAGTCGTTTCCGGTCAAGACGGTCGATCTCGTCTCGGGGGACACGCGACAACCGGTGTCGGCGGGCCGCTTTACACTCGCGGGCATCCACTGGCGCGGTCCTGGCCGAGTCGCTTTTCGCACACGTTCGCTGGAAGGACGCTGGAGCGCATGGCGTCCGGCCGCGCCCGAAGACGAGAAGCTGAACGCGGTGGTCGTCGTTCTGGACACGCCCGGGGGGCTCT
>JACCTK010000258.1 GCA_013812465.1 Actinomycetota bacterium | reverse complement strand
TTTCTCAACTGGGAACTGTGGCAGCTGACAGATCTCTTCGACCTCGAGCTTGCCGGAGGAACGACGGAGGCAGCCGGCGCCGCCGGAAGGCGCGCGCTTCTGCTCGCTCGGCAGCTTCAGGACCGACGATTCATGCTCCGGACGCTTACGGGTCTCGCGGTCGTCGCCGCCCGGCAGAGCGACCTTGACGCAGCCGGTCGCTTGCGCCGGACCCAATCTTTGGTCCGAGCTGCGCGTACCGGCATGCGCTTCTTCGAGACGCGGGCTACGCGAGCCTTGCACGTGCCGACCGCGCGCGCCTTCATGCTCGGTTTGCCGAATGGCTGCAGGGCGCGGGCGGCGAACACATCGCCGAGCCCGTCGCGCGCCATTACGCCCGCGCGGTCGAGAGTATGCCGGCGCTTGCGCGCGAAGCTGCGCCGGGGCTTTCGCGCGACGAATGCAGGCGGCTCGCAGCCGAGTGGTTCGAACGTGCAGCGAACGCAGCGCTAGGCATCTCGGCGCACGAGAGCGGCCGAGAGCTGCTCGGTCGTGCGCTCGAGTTCACCGCTGATGACGAGACTGCGTCGAGGGCGCGTCGGCTGACGACTCTCGGCGAGACAACCGCGTCGAGCGCGGACATGGACGAGGGCGCGAGGCTACTGGAGCAGGCGCTGGACGCTGCGCGATCTGCCGGTGACCGCCTACAGATCGCTCGCGCCGCCGCGGGACTCAGCTGGGTGCTCGACCAGCAAGTGCAGTTCATGCCAGCTGCCCGTATGGCCGACGGGGCACTAACGGAAATTGGAGAAGCTGATGACCTCGAGACCGCGCTCCTTCTCGTACGACGAGCCACCGCGCTTAACGACGGCAGCGACCTCGTGGTCGAGCCGCGCGAGGACGCTGAGCGCGCGCTCGCCATCGCGCGAAGCGCACGCGACCGGCGGCTCGAACTCGAGGCGCTCGACCTCCTCGCTTCGCTTGGCGGGGGCGACTCCAAAGCCTGGAAAACTCTCGAACTGCTCGCGGTCGAGAGCCGCGCATGGGATAAGGCGGTGGGTGCGATCCAGAGCCAAGCGCTCCGTCTTGCCGCCGATCACGCGGAGGAGGCACAGCCGCTCGTCAGACGCGCGATCGAGCTTTGTGAAGCACATGGCCTGCGCGAGGGCCTCGCTTGGAGCCACTACTTCGGCGTCGAGATCGGGCTCGTCTCAGGTGACTGGGATGGCGCTGTCTCGTCCGCGCGGCAGGCTCTGGGGATCGGCGTTCGCAACGGCTACGACCGCGCGGTCGTACGAACGTGGTCCGCTTTACTTCCGATCGCAGCTGCACGTCGAGACAGCGAGCTGCTCCGAGACGCCCACGTATGGATGAGCGACCGGTTCCGCGAGCCCGAGAACCCTTCTCCCTACGCGCTGGTGATGGGCGCTGCTCGCCAGCTTGAGATTGCGAGCGGTGGCCTGCGTGAATCATTCGTGCCTGCTGTCGAGGAGCGGATCGGCTCGTTCGAGCTTCGCTACTCCAGCCCGAGCTGGCTGGCTGCGCTTGAGACCGTGTTCGACGCGTGGCTAGCGGCCGGCGAGGTCGAGGGCGCTGCGCGCGCCCTCGAGAGAATGCGCATTACGGCGTCTCAGCCGGAAGTTGCGACGCTCGGCCGCGCGACCTTTACCTTGCTTTGCGGCAAGCTGCTCGCCGCGCGCGGGGAGGATCCGAGAGACGAAGCGCGCGAGGCACTGGCCGCCTTTCGCGCGAGTCAGGCGCCATGGTGGATCGCGAAGGCGCTGAGACTCATTGCGACAGACGAAACGTTGGCAGATGCTGTCGCGATCGAGTCGGCACTCGGCATCCACTCCATCGACGCATAGAACGCGCCCGCAACATGCCGCGATTCGGAGACTTTCTGTAGGAAGCCGGATTCATGATCCGCGTGACTGTCAGTCTGGTCCTGGGTGGGCGGATTGTCTCTAGAAGGCAGCGAAACCTTTGGCTAAACTTTTCCCCACCTGAGCTGACCGTAGCCGATCGAGCGTGACGGAACCATGCCGGACCGGCGTCAGTTGACCTGGAAGGCAACGTCTCATGACCCGGAGGTCGCAGGTTCAATCCTGCCCCCGCTACTAGAAGCCCCGGATCCGGGGCTTTTCTGTTCTCTTCGTCGTTGTGATCGGCGGGCGAAACTTTTGCCCAACTTTTGCCTGGACGGACCTGATGCGTGCGCTCTCGCCTACCAGCAGAGTGCTCGCGGCCGCTCCTTGCACAGGTTGTATCGTCCGCGCGTGATCCCCACACCCCGCTGCCGGGCGCACGGCATGGCGACAAGCGCCGATGGAACGCAAATTGCCTGGTACCGCTACGGCGGTGGCGAGCGGGCCATTCTGTTCGTGCCGACGTGGAACATCGTCGATGCGCGCGTTGTCGGCCACCAGGTCACCGCCCTCGAAGCGCACGCCACCGTCGTCACCTACGACCCAAGAGGGGCGGGCGCCAGTGAGCGGCCGAAGCGTGGCTACGACTTTCCCTTCCATGCAGCCGATGCGCTCGCCGTTCTTGAGGCCACGGGGATCGAGCAGGTGGCGCTCGTCACAGCGTCCCGAGGAGTGAACGCGGCAGTGCTCTTGACCACCGACGATCCGAAGCGGTTCGACCGCCTTGCCGTGGTCGCGCCGTACATGCAGCTCGAGGCCGAGCCGGCGCCTCCCAACCCCGAATGGCTCAAGGCCCTGCGGACTGACTGGCCCGGATTCATTGTTCCCTTTATGCACAAGGTCTTCACCGAGCCGAACTCGGCGGACGTCATCGCCGAGATGATCGCGATTGGCCTCGAGGCGACCCCGGAGGTCGTCGTCACCCAGGAGCTCGAGCTCGACTGGGAACGGCCGGCAGGCCTCCTCGGGACGGTCGCTTGTCCGACGCTCGTCGTCCACGGCGAAAACGACGCTGTCCCCGTCTCGCTTGCCGAGGGCATCGTGGCGGCCCTGCCGAACGCACGGCTGGAGCTGATCCCCGCTGGCGGGCACCGGCCCGACATCCGTACGCCGGAGCGCGTCAACCCGCTTCTGCTGGATTTCCTCCTCGACGCGTAGGCCGGTGCTGTCGTTCGTGCGTCGGATAGGCCGGCGATTTGCAGGTATTCCTATGCGCCCGGCAGGATTCGAACCTGCGACCGCGGATTAGAAGTCCGCCGCTTTATTTACGAAAACGCCGATTGGGCCGCATGTTCAAGCCGTTTCTCGGTGACAGCCAGAGGTCTATCTTATCCGAGAGGTTCGCACCGCCTGTTGCCTCTTGCCGCAACGAGGATTGCACGCGAGGGTTCCCGGAGACTTCGCGCGCCCACTCATTTTGCAGCTCATCAGTGACTCACCTGACTCTCATCTTCTGGGCGTAGAACTCGTTCATCGTCATACATGCCCGCCGATTTGGGCCACTCGAGGAGGAGATTCCCGTGACCATCGTGACCACCAAGAAGATGCAGGTCGTGCCCGCCCTTGGCATCCTCGCCGCAGTATTCGCCGTTGCCGCTTGCGGGGGCGACGGCAAAAGCAGCAACAGCGACGTGAGCGCGTCGCCGGCCTCGGCTACGACCACGCTCCCGCAGGGGAGCGAGTCGGTCGATCTGAAGCAGGCCGACTTCACGACCACGATTGACAATCCCTACTGGCCGATGAGCCCGGGGAGCAAGTGGATCTACAGCGAGACGGATAGCACGGGGGCTAACCAGAAGGTCGTCATCGAGGTCACCGACGAGACGAAGATGATTGCGAACGGGATCGAGGCTCGGGTGGTTCGCGACACGGTCACCGAGAACGGCGTGCCTGTCGAGATCACCGACGACTGGTACGCCCAGGACTCGGACGGGAACATCTGGTACCTCGGCGAGTACGTCACGAACTATGAGAACGGCAAAGTCGTCGATCACGGCGGCTCCTTCGAGGCCGGCGTCGACGGCGCCCAGGCTGGGATCGCTATACCCGGCAACCCCGAGCCGGGGCTCACCTATCGCCAGGAGTACTACAAAGGCGAGGCCGAAGACAAGGCCGCGGTCATCACTGTCGGCGAGGAGCAGGTGCAGGTGCCGTTCGGGTACTTCAAAGACGGCATCCTGATGACCCGCGACCTGGTGCCCACGGAGCCGAAGGTGCAGGAGCTGAAGTTCTACGCGCCCGACGTCGGCCCGTTGCTGAGCGTGCACACGGACGGTGCCGGCGGCCGTGCGGCGCTAGTCAGTTTCACCCCGGGCCGGTA
>JACCTK010000250.1 GCA_013812465.1 Actinomycetota bacterium | reverse complement strand
CGCCTGCCGAAGAAGGTGACGACCGCGTGGTGGAAGGAGGAGCGCGGCAAGCGCGTCTTCATCGACTTCAACCAGAACGCGCGCGATCGAACCGTGGCGTCCGCCTATTCGGTGCGCGCTCGGCCGGACGCGGCAGTTTCCGCGCCCGTCACGTGGGACGAGCTGCCGGACGTCGAGACCGAGGACTTCACGATGACGACGATGCCCGAGCGGTTCGCGCGCATCGGAGACGTTCACAGTGGGATGGACGAGGCGGTCTGCGACCTCCGCGTTCTCCTCGAATGGGTCGAGCTCGAGGAGAAGGAGGGACTCGGAGAAGCCCCGTACCCGCCGAACTTCCCGAAGATGCCGGGCGAGCCCGCGCGCGTACAACCCTCGCGGGCACGAAAACCCTAGTGAGGACGATCGGCGAGGTCGTCCGCGTCGATCATTCGGACGCCGAAGTCGCGATCGCGCTCCTCGAGCTCCAGCGCCGCGCCTACGAGGTGGAGGCGGCTCTGATCGGGTCTCGCGACATTCCCCCGCTGATCGAGACGCTGGAGGAGCTCCAAAACTCGAGGGAGACGTTCCTCGCGGTGTCCGTCGAGGGCAGGATCGCCGGCACGGTGTCGTATCGCCTGCTCCGCGACACGATCGACATCCACCGGCTGGCCGTCGATCCGACGTGCTTCCGCTGCGGTATCGGGACAGCACTCGTGCGGGCGGCCGTGAGGGCCGAACCTTCGGCTACGCATGCGATCGTGCAGACGGGCGCCGGCAACGAACCGGCCAGGTCCCTCTATCTGCGGGAGGGCTTCGAGCAGACCGACGAGCTCGAGGTGGCCCCGGGCCTGCGCGTCACCCGTTATCGCATGCGACTCCGGTAGCTCAGGTCGGGTCGAGCAACGAGTCGACCGTCACGCCGCGCGGTTGCAAGGGACGAAGCTCCCGCCAAGTGCACTGCGCGGGATCTTTGTCGTCTCGGAAGCGAATGAGCTTCGTGCCGTGCCGGAAGCGGTTCGATTGCACTTTGTCGTACCGCACCTCGACCACGAGCTCCGGCCGGACCGGCGATTGCTCTAGCTCGCCGCCACCCCAGCGATTCGGCTCGGAGAAGCGGCGCTCGGGCGCGTTCTGGAGGAGCGGTAGGACGCGTTCGGCGATCTGCGCATGCTTTGCCGGAGCGACGGCCGCCGTACCGACGTAGTCGATGTTGCCCTCCGCCTCGTACAACCCGAGGAGAAGGGTGGCGATGCGGTCCGGTCGCGACTTCCAGCGCAGCCCGATCACCACGCAGTCGGCAGTCTTCTCGGGCTTCACCTTGGCGACGCCTTCTCGCGAGCCCGGCAGGTAAGGAGCGTCGACGCGCTTCGCGACGACGCCGTCGAGGCCGATCGCCTCGAAGCGGTCGAGCCACGCGAGCGCCTCGCCTCGGTCGCGCGAAGCGGGGGAGAGACCGAAGCGCTTGGCCTTTCGCTCGAGCGCCTTGCGCCGGGCGCTCAGCGGCTCGCGCCAGACTTCATCGCCTTTCCAGACGAGGATGTCGAAGGCGACGAAGCGCGCCGGGATCTCTCCCGAGAGCCTGTTGATGCGCGACTCCGCAGGGTGCAGGCGGGTCTGCATGGCATCGAAGTCGAGGACGCCAGCACGTTCGATGACGATCTCCCCGTCGAGCGCAGAGTGCTCCGGAAGGAGCTTTTCGAGCGACCGGAGCTCGGGGAAGTATCGCAGGAGCGGCCGCGCATTTCGGGACCAGAGCCTGAGCTCAGCGGACGCGTTCTCGAGGATCCCCCTGAAGCCGTCCCACTTCGGCTCGTACTGCCAGCCTTCGCCCTGGGGCAGGTCGCGTACGAGCTCGGCCTCCATCGGTGGGAAGGGGATCGACGGGTCGAGGTCGTCCGGCCGCTCGACGGGCTCGCGGCTGGGAAGACGACGGCGGGTGCGAGGCACTGCCGCAAGCTACTACGCTCTCGACCTCATGCGCCGCGTCGCCGTCACCGGACTGGGAGCGGTAACCCCGCTCGGGCACGACGCCCGCTCGACCTGGGAGGCGGCGGTCGCCGGGCAGAGCGGCGTGGATTGGATCCGGGCATTCGACGCCACCGGCTACCCGGTTCGCATCGCCTCCGAGGTAAAGGACTTCGAGCCGGAGGCGGTCGTCGGGCCCAAGGACGCTCGCCGGCTCGAGCGTAACGTCGTGCTCGCCGTCGCGGCCGCAAGGGAGGCGTGGGGCGATGCGGGCGTGGACGGGGTGGATCCTGCGCGCGCCGGCATCCTCGTCGGCTCGGCTATCGGCGGAGTCATGGGCGTGCTCGCCCAGAACGAGGTGCTGAAGATAGGTAGGCGAGTCGGGCCGAAGGTCGAGAACCACGTCCCACAGTGCGCCGCTGATGCAGCGGACGAGCTTTGCCTCCTCGTGCGGGGGGCAGCTGGAAGTGCATCCCGCGAAGTGTTCCAACCTCTCTGCTCAGCGAGAGGTTGCACTGGTCGACGTCGGGATTCAGGCCGTGCTCCTCGAACTCACGCCGACAGAAAGCCCGGGCAAAAAAGCCCCGGGCATCCTCGCGCTGCTCGAGATCGACGACGAACGCACCGTCGACGGGGGTCCTCTCGAACTTCATGCAGTTGAGTTCTCCCGCTCCCACCGCAGGCGCTTGTCGAGCCGGCCTCCATCGAGCAGAGTCCGCAACCGCCTCAGTCGGACGAAGCGGTCGCCGTCGAAGTCGTCGTAGGTGAGTTCGGAGGCTTTGTACGCGTCGTAGAGCTCGGCTGCGCCGCGCTTTGCATTCCACTCGAATCGAAAATCGGGAAAGGCGTGCGCGAACTTCCCGAAGTCGACCCGATAGCTTCGTGGATCAGGGTCTCCGGAGCCAACG
>JACCTK010000248.1 GCA_013812465.1 Actinomycetota bacterium | reverse complement strand
TCCTCGAGGTGCTCGACCTTCGTCGCCCCGACGATCGGCGCTGTCACTCCGGGCTTGTGCAGGAGCCACGCGAGCGCGATCTGCGCGCTCGGAACCCCTCGCGCGGCTGCGACCTCGGCTGCGCGGTCGACGACGGTGAAGTCGATCTCGGGCGTGTAGAGGCTGTCGCCGAAGGAGTCGGTCTTGGCGCGTGTCGTCAGCTTCTCGCCCTCGCGCGTACGGTTGCCCGCGAGCAGTCCGCGCGCGAGCGGGCTCCAGGGCAGCACGGCGACGCCTTGATCGAGGCAGTGCGGGATCATCTCCCGCTCCTCCTCGCGGTAGACGAGGTTGTAGTGGTTCTGCATGGACACGAACCGCGTCTTCGCGGCAGATTGGGCCTTGGCGAGCTGCCAGGCGTACATGCTGCTCGCGCCGAGGTAGCGCGCCTTGCCTGCTTTGACGACGTCGTGGAGCGCTTCCATCGTCTCTTCGATCGGCGTGAGCGGGTCCCAGCGGTGGATCTGGTAGAGATCGACGTAATCGAGCTCGAGCCGCTGCAGCGACGCGTCGATCGAGGCGAGGATGTGCTTTCGCGAGAGGCCGCGACCGTTCTCGCCGGGCATCGTCCGCCCGTGCACCTTCGTGGCGAGGACGTACTCCTCGCGCGTGCTGAAGAGCTGGCGCAGGATGCGGCCGGTTACAACCTCGCTTTCGCCGCCGTTGTAGACGTCCGCGGTGTCGAAGAACGTGATCCCGCTCTCCACCGCGCGGCGGATGATCGGCTCCGCTTCGGCATCGTCGAGCGTCCACGGGCGGCTCTCGTGCCTGCCGTAGCTCATCATGCCGAGACAGATTCGCGAGACTCGCAGCCCGCTACTGCCGAGGTTCACGTAGTCCATCGAGGGAAACGCTAGCGCTTGCACGTCTGCTTGCCGCGCCCACGCGCGACCCGCAGCCAGCGCCGGCCCTCAGTCCAACCGCTCCGGAAGAGGATCGAGCCCGACGGGCGGCAGAGATCGCCAATCGCACCGTGCACGGAGTCATGCACATCGGCTGGGTCCCGGACCAGACAGACGGCTACCGCCGCCAGATGGCGGTCTACGTGAAGCCAAATGGACTGCTCGGGAACGGTTACATGGCCGCGATCAAGCCGTTCCGACACCTGATCGTGTACCCACAGCTGATGCGACAGATCGAGCAGACGTGGCGAGCGCGTCCAAGCCGACACCGGCGCACCCCTGAGACCAGGCTGATCAGGGACTGGTCGCGGATAACGCAATTCCCGAGCCGTTTCGATCTCGACTCCTCGCCGAATTGCGTCGTGGCCCAACAGACCAGCGCCCTCGGTGACGCCGAGATCACGCCACCGGTGGACTCTCGTCGGCGCTCGCTACGTTTTGACTCCCATCGCCGGGGCATAAAGACGGAATGCGATCTTCGGTCTCGGTATCTCCGCGCGAGCCTCGTCCCCAGGTTTCAGTACGCGCTCCGGTCGACGGAATTCTTGCGACTGTGGGCGAGACGCCTCTCGTACGGCTGAGGCGACAGTACGCCGAGCACGACATCGACGTCTGGGCGAAGCTCGAGTTCTTCAACCCGACCGGAAGCGCAAAGGATCGCCCGGCAGTGCGAATGCTGCAGGATGCCATCGCGTCGGGCAAAGCAGGTCCCGGCACGACGGTGATCGAGTCGAGCTCAGGAAACCTGGGTGTCGCACTTGCTCGGGCGTGCCGGTTCCATGGCATGCCCTTCATCTGCGTCGTCGACTCTCGTGCGCCTTCGATCAGCGTGGAGACGATGCGCGCGCTCGGCGCAGCGGTGCACGTCGTCACGGAGCCGGATCCCGCGACCGGCGATCTGCTCGTGGCGCGTCTGGCGCTGGTGGCCCAGCTTCTGGAGCAGACGCCGGACGCGTTCTGGCCGGATCAGTACGCGAACCCGGAAAACCCCGGCGCCCATGCCGTCGGAACGATGCGCGAGATCGACGAGGCTCTCGATGGCGCCATCGACGTCGTGCTCGTCGCCACGAGCACGGCCGGCACGATCGCCGGTTGCTGTGACTTTCTCCGTGCGAACGAGCGCTCGACGCGCGTGGTCGCGGTGGATGCCGTTGGGAGCGCCTTGTTCGGAGGTACGCGCGGCCCACGCAAGCTGCCGGGATTCGGCGC
>JACCTK010000236.1 GCA_013812465.1 Actinomycetota bacterium | reverse complement strand
CATCGAGCACCTCCTTTGCGAGATCGCGGTACGCCTGGGCTGCGGGCCCGGTGGGGTCGTAGCGGAGCACCGAGCTCCCCTTCACCGGCGCCTCCGCATAGCGCACCGTCTTCTTTATCCGCGTCTCGAAGACGAGATCGCCGAAGTTCTCCTGCAAGATCTCGATCGCCTCGCGCGCGTGCAACGTCCGCCCGTCGTACATCGTGGGAACGATGCCCTGAACGCGAACGGCCGGGTTCAGGTTCTCGCGCACCATCGCGAGCGTGTTCTCCAGCTGCACGAGGCCCCTCAGCGAGAGGTACTCGCACTGAACCGGGACGATCACGCCGTCGGCCGCGACGAACGCGTTGATCGTCAGCAGGCCGAGCGAGGGAGGCGTGTCGAGCAGGATGTAGTCGTACTTGTCGCGAACCTCAACGAGCGCCTTCTCGAGCGCCCGCTCGCGGCCGATCAGTGCGGAAAGCGCGAGCTCTGCGCCCGCCAAGTCGATGGAGGCAACGGCAATGTCGACCTCGACGGTGTGGATCACATCGGAGATCGGGACGCGATGAACGAGAACGTCGAACATCGAGCGCTCGATCACATCGGGGTTCATCCCCTGGCTCATCGTCAGGTTGCCCTGCGGATCGAGATCGATGATGAGGACGCGCTTGCCGGCCTCCTTGAGCGCAACGCCGAGATTCAGCGTCGTCGTCGTCTTGGCGACTCCGCCCTTCTGGTTCGCGAACGCGATCACCTTTGCCATCGCGTGCTCCTCGGGCGGCGCGGCGAGCTCGGAGAACGGGACCGCGTGGAGGCGCGGCGCAGCCGAAGGCTCGGCGGGTACGTCCGTCTCGGCGACAGGCTCGACCGGCGGACGCTCAGGCAGTGGCTGGGACCGCGGCAGGATTCGTGAGAGCCCCATGACCGCCTCACCTTCCCGACTCCGGCCGAAACTCCTTCAATGCCTCTACGGTAGCCGCTCGGGGCCCCGGCTTCAGTCCTCGCCGTCCCAGTAGTCGAGCGGCTCCCCGAGGCGCGCGACCACGCCGAGCCCTGTGAAGAAGACCTTTCCGGAACGCGGGTAGTAACAGATGTCGTTCGGATCGCGCGTGCCGTACATGAGCACGGTCATCCCCTGCTCTCCCCCGCGAAACGCGTGCGCGACGCCCGTGCCCGCAAGCCGTGCGACGACCGACCCGGCGCGAACCGAGTACTCGATGATCCCGCCTTCTTCCCACAGGAGCAGGTGGCCGGCGCCCTCGAGCACGACGAAGATCTCCTCCTCGGCGGAGTGGCAGTGCGGAGGCCCGCTCAGCTTGCCCGGCAGAACCTCCGAGAACCGGAGTCCAGTTCGAAGCGAGCCTGCCGCCCGGCCGAGGTTGCGGACTCGACGTCCAACGGTGGCGCCGTCTCGCTCGACCGATTCCACGTCCTGGAAGTTGACGATGGTCGCCGGCCGCGCCGACGTCTCCGCGATCTCCGCCGGTCCCGCCGCCGCCTCCCGAGCCCAAGGATGGTCATCCTCGGCACCGACCGGCGCCCAAGTGTCCCCGAGCCAAGCGACACCCGCCCGAGGCAGCCACGTCACCCCGCCGGCATACGTGCGCTGACCGAACGCGAGCACGTCGATGCCATCGTCGCCCGCACGCAGCGTATGGGCGTTCTCGAGCGCGAGATGGACGAGGCAATCGCCCTCGCCGACCTCGTACGCGAGTGGGTCCTCGCCCTCCGACTGAACGGAGATACCCGATCCCGCAAGGACGTAGAAGATCTCCTCCTCGGCGCCTTCGACATGAAGCGGAGTCGACCACATTCCCGGGTCGACGCGTATCCGCTTTACCCCGACCGCGTGCGAGTCGCGAGCCGTTAGGCTCTGCCAGGCGCCCGCGATGTGACCTCGCTCGCCCCTCGAGCTGCGCACATCGTCCCAATGCGAGATCACACGGCGATCATGTCATGCGACGGCTGCTTCGGAGTCGCGCGTGAGAGCGCGGTTCGTAGGTTGTCGACGGCAGCCTCCCCGGCATCACCTCCTTCCGTGCTCGACCACGCTTCTGCCTCCTCGAGGAGCGATCGCAGCTCGGGCAGGAGCACCCCGCGCCCGGCGCCCGCTCGTTCGAGCGCCTCTATCCGCTCGAGCCGCCCCAGAACTGCTCTTGACTCGTCCATGCAGCCACGCTAGCCCGCTTTGCGTCACAGGTGGGAAACGACTCTGTGCCGACTTCGTGCCAGGAAGGGGCCGCTCAGACCGCAGCTGCCCACGCGGCGGACCGACGCGGCAGGCCCAAGAGCTCGCGATCGAGCTCATGGACGAGCTCGATCCGGTCAGGAGCGCGCAGCACCGCCACCAGCGCCCGCCTGGCGGTATCCACCGACGCCGCGCTGGCGCCGTCGCCACCGGCAAGCCCCACGAGGTGGCCGTGCAGCTCTTCACGCGCAGTCCCGTCAGCTTCCAGCAGGACCGCGGCGCGCAACGGCCAAGTCCCGCCGAGAAGCGCGCTAAGCGCGGCGCGCAGCTGCTCGGCGCGGAACGGCTCGTTTTGAAACAGGGAGAGCTCCCAGCGGTCGAGCGCCTCCGCGAGCTCGGGGTCGCCGTCGGCCTTGCCGAGCGCGGCGAGGACGTCGACCACGATCGGGGTACGGAAAGCGTCGAGGCGAGACGATTCCCCCGGCGGCTGCGTCGCGGCGATCGGGAGCACCGGGCGAATCCCGAAGGGCCGGCCGTCGAGGGTCTCGAACAGAACCGGGCCGGCGGCGAGCGCGGCAGACGTGGTCAGCCGGATCGCGCTGACCGCATCGGCGATCTCTGCCGGCGAATCGGGCGGGTCGGCGCCCGCGTCGACATCGACGTGAAGCTCGAGGACTGAGCAGCGGTCAGGCTCGCGGCCGAATCCCGGCGGCAGCAGGCCGCGCGACTCGGGCCAGTGCGTCGAGAGCTCCCCCGCTTCGAAGTGGCGAATGGAGAGACCGGGCGCGAGGGCGACCGGCCTGGCAACCGACAGCCCGATCAGCGGCACGACGGCCCGGAACTGACGGCGCGCCCCGAAGAGCGTCGTCTCGAGGAGCCCGTATGCGTGCTCGAACGCCTCGTCGTCCCAGTCGAACCCGCCGCACGACTCCGCGGTCGAGGTCAAGAGGCCGACGAGCACCGTGCGAAAGAGCGCGTCGTTTTCGCTCGCATGCGTGCTGGCATGGGCGCGAGCGAAGATCGCAGCTGCGGGCTCGCGGAGAAGCTCGTCGAGGGCGAGGCGCGCGTCATCACGCGACCGCAGAAGTGACTCACGATCTTCGATGAACGCTCGAACGAGCGGCCGCAGCTCGTACAGAGCGGGGCCCTTACGGTGAACGTGCTCCTCGAAGGCAAACGGCAGCTCGGCGCCCTCCTCGAGCTCGCGCCCGAGCACGACGAACGCTCCGAGGACGAAGCCCCGTAACAGCGGGTAGAGATGAGGCGCACGCACAGGCACGTCTCCCGTTACGCGACCGAGCCTTCCTCTCCTCTCTTGGCCCGTGCCTTCGCGTACGCCTGGCCAAAAGGGGGTGCGCCTGCGAACACCCTGACCGCTAGGCGAGCGGTCGCACTCTCGTGGCTCGGTACCCGGTATCCGTCTTGCTCAAGCGAGAGCGGACCTTCCAAGTCCACCTCGACCACCTCATCTTCTCGAAGCGTCTTGTAACCCTCAACCTCGATCGACGAGAAATGCACGAAGATGCCTCCGGGTCCCTCGGGCGCGTCCAGCACGCCCCATCCCTCCTCGTCGCTGAACCACCGAACCGTGGCGCGGATCACGCAACGAAGTCTGCCGTCCTTCAGATCGTTTCGCCTGGCTTTCCTGCCTCGTACGAGTTGCGCAGATCAAGAGACCGGCTCCCTAGGGTCTCAAGACGACGCGCCGCGGACCTGCCAGGAAACCGGACTCGACGAGCAGACTCATCGCCTCCGACTCGACGACCGGCACGCTGTCGAAGCGCTCGACCGCGAGGCGCTTCGCTCCTCCCGACCTGACATGCGCGACGAGCGCCGACAGCGCAGGACGTAACCACTCCGAATCGGGATCGCGGAGCGGCACGAGCGAACGGCCGCCCCGCTCGACGAAGAGAACCGCCTCGCCGTCCAGCAGAACGACCCACGCGCCCGCCACGCGCGCAGCTCGGGCGCCCGCTCGGCGCGGCCAAGGGACCGCGGCTCCGTACGGCTGCGCGGGATCGGCAGCCGCGAGAACGAGCGCGTCCTGTTCGTCGACTCCACGCGCCTCGGTTCGCAGCTCGCGCAGTCGTTCGACGGCCCCGGGTAACGCGAACTGCGCCCCGCCGAGACCCTCGACGAAGTATCCGCGCCGGCAGACTCCGAGCGTCTCGAGCGCCCGCAGCTCGGCGTAGACGGCGCCGTACCCGCCCTTGATGCCCTCCCCCCGCACGCCGTCGCGGGTGACGATTCCCTGCCGCTCGAGCAACAGCTCGGCAAGCGCACGGCGGTCCGGTCGCTCCGGAAACAACGATCCCGCGAGCGACCACCTGCCCTGGGTCGGGGACGGCACGCTCGCGCGGGAGCGCATGAAGCGACGCCTGTTCCGCTCCGGGCGCGGAGCATCGTAGCGGCGCGAGGCGCGGAGCGGCGCCCATGAGTCGTTCGTCACTTCCCCGGCCCAGATCAGATCCCACAGCGCGGCTAGCGCCTCGGCCGGATCGAGCTCGGTCGCGGCTAGGAGATCGGCCCAGAAAAGCGCGCCCTGGCGGAGCGCTATGCGCACCGCGACATGGGAATCGCCCTCGGGCGACCCCTCGGCGGCCGGCGCTCCTAGCAGCGCTGCATCTTCGCGGAAATACACAGCGACGCGATCCAGTCCAGTGGCGATCCAGACCAGGTCGCCCGACCCGCACAGCGCGTCGAGATCGGCGGGCCGATATGCGGGCACACGCCGCGGCAACACGTCGCTTTCCCAGAGCGAGACCGGTAGCGCCAGCCCCTGCAGCGGAACGAGAGCCTCGCGCAGGGTCTGGCGACGCCCGATCCCATGCCACGCGGGGAGGAAACGTCCGAGCGCAGCCTGGTCGGCCGGCTCGACTTCGCGGCGCAGCACCGCCAGCGTCGCTCGGCGGATCCGCCGGAGAACCTCTGGATCGCACCACTCGCGCTCGGTGCCGCCGGGACGAAGCTCACCGCGAACGAGCTTTTCGTCGCGCTCCAGTCCCTCGAGCTCGGCCTCCGCCACCTCGAGCTCGAGCCCGAATCGAGCGGCAGCCTCGGCGGTCGTGAACGGCCCGCTGGTGCGCGCATGCCGACGCAGGACAACGGCCAGCGCGTCGGGCACCGGCTCGAGAAAGACATTGGGGACGCCGCCGGGCGGCACAGCGCCGAAGGCATCCCGGACGAGCCCCGCATCCTCGACGGCGGCGAGCGGCTCCACGTCACCCAGCCGAACCCGAATCGCACGCCGCTCGCGCAACAACGTCTCGGCGAAGCCGCGGTCGTACTCCCCGTCGACGAGCGGGCCTGCGCGCCGCAGCAAGTCATGCAGCTCGTCCGCGTTTCGCGGCGTGAGCCGTAGCGAGGACTCGACCTGCTCGATCGCGCCGAGGTCGAGCAGCTCGCGCAGCTCCTCGACCCCCATCAGCTCGCGGAGAAGCCCGCGGTCGAGCGAGAGCGCCTGCGCCCGCCGCTCCTCGGGCGGCGTGTCGTCCTCGTACATGTACGTCGCCACGTAGTCGAAGAGGAGCGAGGACGCGAACGGCGAGGCCGACGCCGTCTCGACCTCGACGAGATCGAGCTCGCGCGTCTGGATCCCCTTGAGGATCCCGCGAAGAGCGGGAAGATCGAAGACGTCCTGCAGGCACTCGCGATACGTCTCGAGGACGATCGGGAACTGCGGGTAGCGGCGCGCGACCTGGAGCAAGCTCTGCGCTTTCAGCCGCTGCTGCCAGAGCGGCGTTCGCTGGCCGGGACGGCGACGCGGGATGAGGAGCGCGCGCGAGGCGTTCTCCCGGAAGCGCGAGCCGAAGAGCGCCGACTGACCGAGCTCCGCGATGACGAGCTCCTCGACGTCCCCGGGGTCGAGCACGAGATCGGCGAGCGGAGGCGGCGCGTCGGCATCGGGGAAGTGCAGCGCGATGCCGTCGTCCGACCAGATCGACTGTGCGTTCACGCCGAGCGAGTCCCTGAGCCGCGCCGCCAGCGCCATCGCCCAGGGCGCATGCACCCGTCCCCCGAAGGGCGTCAGCAGGCAGACGCGCCAGTCGCCGATCTCGTCGCGGAAGCGCTCGACGACGATCGAGCGATCGGAGGGGACGACGCCTGTCGCCGCCTCCTGCTCGCGCAGATACGTGACGAGATTTCGCGCCGCCCGGGTGTCGAGGTGATACTCGCCGCGGAGCACGGCCTCCGCCTTGTCGTCAGTGAGCGCGACCAGCTCGCGTGACGCGCGTCCGATCTTCTCGCCCAGCTCCGCCGGCCGCCCGACCCCTTCGCCTTTCCAGAACGGGGCAACGCCAGGGACGCCGGGCGCAGGAGAGACGAGAACGCGATCTCGTGTGATGTCCTCGATCCGCCACGTCGAGGCGCCGAGCACGAACGTCTGGCCCTCGCGCGCCTCGTACACCATCTCCTCGTCGAGCTCGCCGACGCGCCCGCCGTCGCCGATCAGGTAGACGCCGAAGAGCCCGCGGTCGGGAATCGTGCCGGCGTTGGTGACCGCAAGTCGCCGCGCGCCGGCGCGCCCGCGCACGATCCCCGCGGTCCGGTCCCAGACGATCCGAGGCCGGAGCTCGGCGAACTCGTCCGACGGATAGCGGCCTGCGAGCATGTCGAGCACGTTCTCGAGCTGCGCCCGGGAGAGATCCGAGAACGGATACGCGCGTCGGACAAGCGAATGCAGCTCGTCCACCGACACTTCCTCGTCCGCGCAGATGGCGACGATCTGCTGCGAGAGAACGTCGAGCGTGTTTCGGGGAATGCGGGTCTCCTCGAGCGCGCCCTCGCGCATCGCGCGCGCGACGACCGCGCATTCGAGCAGGTCGGCACGGAACTTGGGGAAGATCCGGCCGCGCGAGACCGAGTGCAGATCGTGCCCCGCTCGGCCGACCCGCTGCAGCCCGCGAGCCACAGACTTCGGGCTCTCGACCTGGATGACGAGGTCGACGGCGCCCATGTCGATGCCGAGCTCGAGCGAGGACGTGGCGACGAGGCACGGGATCTGACCTGCTTTCAAGAGCTCCTCCACGACGATCCGCTGCTCGCGCGCGAGTGAGCCGTGATGGGCGCGCGCGATCTCCTCCTCGGCGAGCTCGTTCAGCCGCAGCGCGAGGCGCTCGGCGAGTCGGCGGTTGTTGACGAAGACGATCGTCGTGCGGTGCTGCCTGACGAGCTCGAGGATCGCGGGGTAGATCGAGGGCCAGATCGACCGGCTCGACTGTTCGACACCCGTGCCCAGCATCACGCCGTCCGCGAGCGGCGGCACGGACAGATCCGCGGTGGAACCGAGCTCGCGCATGTCCTCGAGCGGCACCACGACTTCGAGGTCGAGCTCCTTCCGCGTGCCCGCGTCGACCAGCTCGATGTCCCGCTCCGAGCCCGCGACGAAGCGGCCGATCTCCGCGAGCGGGCGCTGTGTCGCCGAAAGGCCGATGCGCTGGAAGGGGCGCTCGACGAGGCTTTCGAGCCGCTCCAGCGACAGCGCCAGGTGCGCTCCGCGCTTCGTGCCCGCGACTGCGTGCACCTCGTCCAGGATCACCGTCTCGATGCCGCGCAGGGTCTCGCGGGCCTGAGACGTGAGGAGCAGGAACAGAGACTCGGGAGTCGTGATCAGGATGTCGGGCGGCGTCTTCTGCATCCGCCGCCGCTCGTCCGCGGGCGTGTCGCCTGTCCGCACGCCGACCGAAAGGTTCGAAGCAAGCCCGGCGAGCGGGCTCCGCAGGTTGCGCTCGATGTCGTAGTTCAGTGCCTTCAGCGGAGAGACGTACAAGAGCCGGAGCCCCTCGCCTGGCGACGCGTTCAGCCGGTCGATCCCGATCAGGAACGCCGCGAGCGTCTTCCCCGAGCCGGTCGGCGCCTGGATGAGGACGTTCCCTCCCTTGGCTATCGCGGGCCATCCGAGCTCCTGCGCCGGAGTCGGGCCGGCGAACGCCCGCTCGAACCACTTCCTCGTTCCCGGCGAGAAGGCCTCGAGAGCGTCCATCTCGGCAAGGGTAACGGGACTAGTCAGGGTCCCGATCGACGGAGGATCCAGTCGACGAGCGTCTCCGCGTACTCGAGGGCCAACGTGCCGTCGGGCAGCGTCAGCTCGTGCTCAGCCTCGGGGATGACGACGATCTCGACCTCGTCGCCCCGGGCTTGCCGCCAAGCCTCGACGCTCGCAAGCACGGGCGTCCAGGAGTCGGCCTCGCCGTAGAAGAGAAGCGTCGGCACCCGCACCTGCGCGAACACCGGCCGCGGGTCGAAATCCATCTCCTCGATCCAGAGGCCACAGCCCTCGTCGTCGAGGAGGACCGGCGGCAGGAACAGGAGCCCGAACCACGGCTCGTCGAGCGCGGACAGGAGCTCGGCCCTCAGCTCGACCTGGCGTTCCCGTCCGCGGCCGTGCACCCAGTCCTCGAACGCCCGTCGCAGCGCCAGAGCCCGCGCGACGACCTCCTCGTCGTAGCCCGCAAGCCGTAGCTGCTGGGCAGAGGCGTACATCATCTGCTCAGACGGTGTGACCCCGGTCGAGGCGACGAGGACCAGGAAGGCGACGCGATCCGACCCGCTCGCGGCGAGCGGGCCGATCCAGCCGCCCTGGCTGTACCCCCAGAGCCCGACCCGTTCGGCGTCGACCGCGTTCAGCACCGCGAGCGCGTCCCGCGCCTGCACTGCGAAGCGGCCGCGCGAGGCGTCGCCCGTCGACTCGCCGTCCCCGCGGCGGTCGAAGGTCACGACGGCGATGCCGGCGGGAGGCAGCACCTCGTGCAGATGCTGGTATAGGAAGCCGTCCCTCGTGCCCTCGCCCGCGCCGTGCAACGCGACGATCGCGGTCCCGCCGGCGGGCGAGTAGCTGGCCGCGAGAGTGACTCCCTCGTGCTGGATACGAAGCTTCTCCACGGTCCGGCATCGTACGACCCGATGGGCAAGGTCTAGTATCAAAGCGTGCCCGAGGCGCTCTACTTCACCGACTCGGACGAGGCGAACGAGCTGATCGCGAAGGAGCCGCTTGCTCTTCTCATCGGCTTTGCCCTCGATCAGCAGGTAACGGTGCAAACCGCGTTCGCGGGACCGCTCAAGCTGAAGCAGCGCGTCGGGCCCCTCGACGCGGCGGCGATCGCCTCGATGGATCCGCAGGTGCTCGAGGACGCGTTCCGCCAGCGTCCTGGGATCCACCGCTTCCCCAGCTCGATGGCACGACGCGTGCAGGACCTCTGTGCCTTCGTCGCCGAGGAGTACGACGGCGAGGCGGAGCGCGTGTGGACGGATGCGACGGACGCAGCCGACCTTCGGCGCCGGATCGCCGCCCTGCCAGGCTTCGGGAAGATGAAGGTGACCGCGCTCGGCTCCGTGCTCGCGCTCCGCTTCGGCGTGGAGGCTGCAGCGGAGCTCGTCCCCGACCACCCGACGCTCGGTGGCGTGGACTCTTCCGAGGCGCTCGCGGAGTACCAGGCAAAGAAGCGCGCCCACAAGGCGTCGCTCAGAGCCGCCCAGACCGCGTGACCGAGGCGGGACCTGCCTCCGCGGCCATCGAGCTGACGACGCTCACCGACGGTGGCCAGCGCGCCGCGGACATCGCGCGCCTGCTCTCCGGCTTCCTCGCGAGGGCCGAGAAGAGCCTCGATCTCGCGGTCTACGACCTGCGCTTCGAGACCGACGCCGGCGGGCTCGTGCTCGCCTCGCTCCTCTCCGCCGTCCAGCGCGGGGTCGCAGTCCGCCTCCTCTACAACGTCGCCCACCCCGGGCCGATCCCCGTGCCGCCCCCGCCGGAGACCGGGCCGGAGGCGATCGAGTCGCTGCCGATCGACACGCGGGGGGTCGCGGGGATTCCCGACCTCATGCACCACAAGTACGTCGTACGCGACGGCGGCGCGGTCTGGACGGGATCGACCAACTGGACGGACGACTCCTGGACGCGCCAGGAGAACGTCATCGTGACCGTGCGCTCGCCGAAGATCGCATACGCGTACTCGCTCACCTTCGACCAGCTCTGGCAGACCGGCCAGGTCGCGGACACGGGCAGCGACCCGCGCCCTGTCGAGATAGACGGAGCGAGCGTGCGGCCGTGGTTTTGCCCTGAGCACGGCGAGGCGCTCTCGCACCGGGTGGCGAAGCACATCGGAAAGGCGCGCGAGCGAGTGCGGATCGCGTCGCCGGTGCTGACCTCCGGGCCGATTCTCGCCACGCTCGTGGAGGTGGTGAACGAGCGGCGCTGCGACATCGGAGGAATCGTCGACGACACGCAGGTCGACCAGGTCTTCCACCAGTGGCACACGAACGGCGTGAGCGAGTGGAAGGTTCCGCTCCTCCAGCGCATCCTCGAAGGCGCGGAGTTCAGCGGCAAGGCTTCGATCCCGTGGACGCCCGAGTCCCTGCACGACTTCATGCATGCGAAGGTCGTCGTCGCCGACGACACGACCTTCGTCGGCAGCTTCAACTTCTCGCGCTCGGGCGAGCGAAACGCCGAGAACGTGCTCGAGATCCGGGACGCTCCCATTGCAGATCGGATCGCGGCCTACGTGGACGAGCTTGGGCGCGCTACCCGCGAGCGACCATCCCCGGTGAGACTCCGGCACGTCTCCGGGAGTAGGGGTTGGGCCTTACCCGGCCCTACGGACACGAATCCCGCGATCGCTTCCGAACGGAATGCTTACCAACACGTCACATATCGCTCAAGGAAACCCAACGCGGCGGTGTCTGACTTCGCGCGACATGCGAAAAGCACCGTTCGTCTAGGGGAGGTCGACGTGAGAGCACTGTTTCTGATCGCCGCAGCCGGAGTCTTGACAGTCGTGGCCGCACTGCTCGGCCCCGCCGCTCTGGCCGGCGAAAAGCCCATGCGTGGCGACGTCTCTCGCGTAGACCTGCGTGGCGTCAACTTCATAGAGAACTGCCGCTTCAGCCACCGCGCCCCGGACGATCCCATCGTCTTCCCGGGCAGAGCGGGCGCCTCGCACGACCACACCTTCGTCGGCAACCGCTCGACGAACGCGTCCTCGA
>JACCTK010000317.1 GCA_013812465.1 Actinomycetota bacterium | reverse complement strand
GTCCGGGTGTTGCAGCACCCAAGGGCGAGGTCAGGCTGAAGCCTGACCCCAGCGAGGGCGAGGCAATCCTTCCCCTACACCAGCACGAAGACGAAGGGCTGATCGGCAGGATCGTCGCGGCCCGCGGGGTGCACCGAGACCCGGAAGACGCCGTCCGGCAGCGGATCGACGGTTGTGTAGGCATTGCCGACCCCGCTCGCGACCGCGCTCGATGCCGGATTCCCGACGAAGCGGATCTCGAAGATTCCCAACGAGACTCGCCGCACCTGGATCGCCTTGCCGTTGCAGTTGAACTTCCGGCCGAAGACGACACCCGCGCTGGTGAACGTCCCGCCAATGTTGGCGATGCCCATCGTTGGATTGCCCGTGACGTACGCGATTCCCCGCACCGCTCCGTTCGAGCAGCGCTGCTGAGCCACGCTCGCGCTCCCAGCTCGCTCGCCGACGGCGAACGCCGAGCCGCCGAGCGCGAAGAAGAGCGCGAGCAGCGCGATCGCCGTGCCTGGAGTGATCGTTCTCTTGCGGATGTTCATGCCGGCTCCCTCTGTTCGGATTGACCTTCCACGATAGGTTCTCGCAGATGCCAGACGGCATGGCCGCACCGCGAGGGGGCTGGCAGAGGCACCGCATGCGCATCCTCGGCGGTGTCGCGACCGTGGTGATCGTGGGCGCGGTCTTCGCGTTCGTCCTTCCGCGCATCGCCGACTACCGCGATGTCTGGGACGTCATCAAGGGCTTGAGCTGGCAGGACGGGCTCGTGCTCGCGGCGGCGACGGTGCTGAACATCGCGACCTTTCCGCCGAGTTGGATGGTCGCGCTACCCGGTCTTCCGTTTCGCCAGGCGCTGGTGATGACGCAGGCGTCGACGGCGCTTTCGATGGTGGCGCCCGCCGGCGCGGCGGTGGGAATGGCGGGGTCGTACTCGATGCTCCGCTCTTGGGGCTTCAGCACTGAATCGTCCGCGCTCGCAGTGGCAGTCACCGGAGTCTGGAACCAATTCGCGAATCTCGTCTTCCCCATCGTCGCGCTGGTGCTGCTGACGGGGGTCGAGCAGGATCATCCCGCGCTGCGAACGACGGCCTTCGTCGGCCTTGTGGTCCTCCTCGTCGCGGTCGTCGCTTTCGCGTTCGCGCTCTCGAGCGCGGAGCGGGCTCGACGGATCGGCTCGCTGGTCGCCAGGCTCGCAAGTCGTCTGCTGCGGATCGCGCGACGTGGCCCCGTCACCTGGGGCGGCGAGGGGCTCGCGCGGTTCCGCTCGGGCGCCCTCGAGCTTCTCCGGCGCCGGTGGCATGTCCTCACCCTGGCGACTCTCGTCGGTCACTTGACGGTGTTCCTGCTCCTCGTCGTGTGTCTTCGAGTCGTGGGTGTCACGGGCGGGGAGATCTCCTGGATCGAGGCGTTCGCCGCGTGGGCGCTGATCCGCATACTGGGCGCGCTTCCGTTGACCCCTGGCGGTCTCGGCATCGTCGAGCTCGGCCTGAGCGGCGCCCTGGTGGCGTTCGGCGCCTCGAACGCGGACGCCGTCGCGGGCACGCTGCTCTACCGGTCGCTGACGATTCTTCCCACCCTCGCGCTCGGTCTGCTCGCGGCAGTCAGTTGGCGGAGCCACCATCCGCGAGATCGGTTAGGGTCGCCCGAGTGACCCTGGTGAGGGGCAGGCTCACAGAGTTGAGAGATCGGTCGTAAGGCTTGATCTCGTGACTGCGGCGGCGCCGGTCCGCTTTTGCGTGGCCGTTTTTCTCGCGATCGCGCTTTTCGAGTTCGCGCTGACGGGCACGGCAAGCGCGAAGGCCACGTCGTGGAACACGTACCTCGCCCCGGTCTCCGTCTGTGTGGGATCCACCGACCGCGCGGCTTCTCCTCGAATCCAGCAAGGCGCGATCACGTGCCTCGTCAACTGGGCACGGGCACGACATCGGCAAGGACGCCTTTCGCCATCGCACTCGCTGCAGCGCGCTGCCGCCTTCAAGGGACACGGGGTCGCCTCCTGCCGTCAGATCTCGCACACGCCCTGCGGCTCGGACGCCGCTGATTCCCTGCGGCGGTCCGGCTACGCGTACGCCAGCTTCGGCGAGAACCTGTTCGTCGGAGCACTCGGCTCGGTCAGCGCGCGGGATGTGGTGTCGGCCTGGCTGCGGTCGCCAGGTCACCGTGAGAACATCCTTCAACCCGGGTTCCGTAACGTCGGCGCGGCTCTCGTCCGGGTGGACGGGATCTTCTACGCCGGCGCCGCCGTCGTCTGGATCGCGGCCTTCGCCTCGCCTCGATAGAGGACTCGGCCGACGGGCCGGGAACGGCCTCGGCGTGAGGGAGGAGAGCCATCTCGACGACATGCGCGCCGCGATTCGCGGCGACTTCGAGCGGCTCGAGGAGCGCCGCGGAGAGCAGGTGCTCCTGCGCCCGCGCGACCAGTCCGACGACGAGACCGAAAACGAGCCCACACACGAACGGGCGCCAGCCGTATCCGAGGCCGTCGCCTTGCAACAGACTGTTACTAGCGAGGACGCGAGCGGCGGGGTCGAAGCCGAGGACGAGTCAACGCGACCCCGCGTGTCCGCTGACGTCACCTTGCAACAGACTGTTACCAGCGACGCACGCCACGAGCAGCCCGGGCGCTCCTGGATCGATCGCTTGCTCGGCCGCTGACTCGCATCGCTGAGCTTCAATGACAGCATGGAGAAGGCCGAGCGCGACGCGATCCTACGGCAGGGAATCGTCTTGCCGGAGACTTCCCGGGATCGGCGCGAGCGCGCGGCGCTGGAGGACGACCTGCGCTCGATTCCGCTTCGCGGGAGACCGCTCGCTCTCCGCCTGCGGAACTTCCTCCCCGTCGCGGATACCTACCTCGCCGCCACGCGCGGCCCACTGGCGTACATGCTGCGCCTGCGTGAGATCGAGCAGCGGACGGCGGACCACGAGGAGCGCCTGGCCGGCGCGTGGCACGCATGGGCCGAGGACAGTGTTGGCGACGACGCCGCGTTCGCGCGCGCCTGGGAGGCTGTCGCGGCCGTCTGGACGTTCGCCGACGTCAACGACCTGATCGAGCGCCACAACCGCTGGTATCCGATCGAGGCTCGACTGCCGATGGATCCCAGGACCGGCGACTACGCCCTCGTCAACGGCCGCCATTACCGGCTCGAGCCGCTCGCTGAGGCCTGGGTGCTCGAGCGGTTCCCGCCGGCTCTCGAGCGAGCGGTCGTCTCGTTCTCGTAGGCCCCTACGGGTGCCGGCGCGCGGTCGGGCTGCACGGCGAGCCGCGAGAATGGAGGCATGACCCTCAGCGAGCTCGCCGTCACCGTCGCCGTGCTCGGGGCTTTGGGTCTGGTCGCGCGGCGTGTCGGCCTCTCGGCTATTCCGGCATATCTCCTCGCCGGTCTTCTGCTGGGGCCGAACGAGCCCGAGCAGCTCGCGCTGATCGAGAAGTCGGAGGTGACCGACTTCGTCGCCGAGCTCGGGATCGTCTTCCTTCTCTTCTTCCTCGGCCTCGAGTTCAGCCTCTCGCGCGCCACGCGAACCGGTCGCCATGTCGTCCTCGGAGGCGTGGTCGACTTCGTCTCGAACTTCGGTCTCGGCCTACTGGTCGGCGTCGCGGCCTTCGGCTTCAGCTTCGCAACGCTCGTCCTTGCCGCCTGCGTCTACGTCTCCTCGAGCGCGATCGCGGTCAAGGGCCTGATCGACTTTCGCCGGCTGGGCGACGACGAGACGGATCTCGTGCTGGCCATCCTCGTCGTGGAGGACATCGTAGTCGCCTTCATGCTCGGATTCGCCGCTGCCGGAGGAGGGGAGGCATCCGACACGCTGATCCTGGTCGCGAAGGCGCTCGGGTTCATCACCGCCGGCCTCGCCGCCTCGCGCTGGCTCTCCGGGCCGATTGACCGCGCGCTCGACCGGCTACCGCTCGAGTTCTTCCTGCTCTCCGTCTTCGGCTTCCTGATCGGCTCGGCGGCTGTCGCAGACAGGCTCGGGCTCTCCTCCGCGATCGGCGCGTTGATGGCCGGCATCGTCCTGTCGGAGACTTCTGTCCGAGACCAGATCGAGGATCGGTTCTTCAGCTTCCGAGACATCTTCGCCGCATTGTTCTTCTTCGCCTTCGGGCTCTCGATCGACCTCGGCGCGATCGACGACGTCGGCTTGATCGTCGCGTTGGCGGTTGCGTTGACGCTGGTGGGAAAGCTCGGAGGCGGGATGATCGCGGGCCGTGTGGGTGGCTTCACGAGCCGGCAGAGCCTGAACGCGGGGGTCGCTTTGGTGGCGCACGGCGAGTTCACGATCATCCTCGCCCAGATCGCGTCGGAGAATGCTCTCCTTGGCCCAAACCAGCAAACGGACCTCGTCGCCTTCGCAGGGCTGTACGTTCTCGCGACCGCCACGATCGGGATCGTCCTGATGAAGGAGTCCAAGCGGCTCGGCCGGCGGCTGTTTCCGGCCCCTAGACTGACGAAGGAGGCTTGAGAGAGTGCCCGTAGACCTGCGAGAGACCCGACTTCCCGGGGTCGGAGTCAAGTACACATTCAAGACCGCGCTCGGCGGCCGCGTTTCGGTGATCCTGCACATCGACGGCCAGCGCGAGATCTACTTCTACCGCCGGTCGGACGACGACGAGCCGACCGCCGTGATCGACCTCCACGACGACGAGGCCCGTCAGCTGGGAGCGATCATCGGAGGCGCCTACGAGCGCCCCAAGATCGTCGAGGACCTGGAGCTGGCGCTCGGCGAGCTCCACATCGAGTGGATTCCCGTGCCCGACACTAGCCCGGCGATCGGTCTGACCCTCGCAGACGCCAGGCTGCGCGCTCGGACCGCGGTGACGGTGATCGCGATCCTGCGCGAGCCCGAGCCGGTGAGCGGCGCGCAGCCGGACGACTTCATCCAGCGGGGCGACACGCTGGTCGCGGTCGGTAAGGCCCGGCAGTTCTCGTTGTTTCGACGCCTGCTCGCCGAGGGCCCGTTCACCGACGACTAGCCGGCGACGCGGCGCGCTCTGACCAGAGCGTCGATCGCCGGCCGGTCGGCGTCCGAGACCTCGCGCAAAACGCGTTCGCTCTTCTCGATCTCGAGCCTCGGAAGCTCGGCGACGATGTTCCCGGGCGTGTAGAGGAGGCTGGGATCGCTCGGCCCGCCGACGCCTTCTGCCAGATTCGAGAGGTCGTGGCCGATCAGCAGGAACGTGCCGCCGGGCGCCAGCGCGGCCTCCGCGCGAGAGAGCACGAGCCCGCGCTCGTCGGGCGGGAGCTGAAGAAAGAGAACGAGCACGAGGTCGAACGCTCCGGGCTCAGGCTCGAAGTCGAGCAGATCGACGGTGCGGAAGTCGATCTCGACCTTCTCGCGGACAGCGCGTGCCCGCCCCTTCGCGACCGCCACTTCGGAGAAGTCGACGGCGGTGACGCTCCAGCCGAGCTCCGCGAGCCAGACGGCATGCCTGCCCTCTCCGCACGCGAGGTCGAGCGCTCGTCCGGGGGCGAGACCTCGCACTTCCTCGACGGCATGGCGATTCGGCTCGCGGCTCCAGAGCTGCTCCTGCTCGCCATACTTGCGGTCCCAGGCCTCACGCTTCATTTGGTGCCACCCGCCTTACCACAACGCTGTACGTCGCGGCCAGCGTGAGCGCGCAGAGACAGGCCCCGAGAACATACGGGACGGGATCGCCCTGAGATTCCGCGAGGGCGCCGCCCAGAGACGGCCCGAGGAGGGCGCCGGCCGCCCAGGCCGTGTTCATGATCCCGAAGCCGAGTCCCTGGGCAAGACCGGCGGCCTCCGCACGGTGTGAGGTCAGCGCCATTCCGGGCGTATAGAGGCTTCCGAAGCTGATTCCGGCCGCGCCGATCAAGATCGCGATCAGGAGCGGCTCCGAGGATGCGGCGAGAACCACAGCCACCGCGATCGACCCGGCGAGCGCGAAACGGATCGGTAGGAGACGCCCGAGCCGATCGGTGGCGCGGCCGAGAAACGGATTGATCACGACCTCGATCAGACCTGCCGCGAGGAAGACGGCAGCGATCCCAAGCGTCGACCACCCGGCGCCGTCGAGAGCGAGCGGCGCGAGGACGACGAGGATCCCGAAAAGCATCGCCGGGAGGGTGTTCAGCCAAAGTCCGCCCAGGAAGCGGGCGTCGCGGAACGCGCGCCTGAGGCCGTCCGCAGTCACCCGCTCACCCGGCACCGAACGTCCGAAGTGCGCCAGCCCGGCGAACGCGAACGCGACGATCGCGAGGGTCGTCAACGACACCCGAATACCTACCGTCTCCGCGACGCCGCCGAACATGGGACCGAGAATCGCTCCGGCGATGGCCGCTCCGAACGCGAAGCCGATCATCTCCCCGCGCTTCTCCTTGGGCGCGACGCCGGCCACCCAGGAAAGGGCTCCCGCCCAGGTGACAGTGCTCGAGAAGCCCTGGACGAAGCGGGCGACGCCGAGTGCCACGACGCCGCCGGCGAGCGCGAAGGCGAGGCTCGCGATCCCGAGCAGGACTAGTCCCCAGACGACGGCGCTCTTCGGGCCGAAGCGCGCGGCGGCGAGGCCGCCGGGTACGCCCCCGAAGAGGGCACCCGCGCCGAAAGCCGCGACGAGCAACCCGGCGCCTGTCTTCGAGAGGTCGAACTCCTCGGCATAGCCGGGCACGAGAGGCGTCAGCGCCGTGTACAGCATCGCGTCGACGAAGATGATCGAGCTGACGAGAGCCAGAAATCGGCGCATTCGCCGAGCCTATCCACGAGCCGAGACGAAAAAGAAGCGCACCGAGCCGGTGACGTCCTCGTCCGGCAATTCGACTGACCTCCGCCGAAGCGGGAGCCACTCGGAGAGCCATCAACCTTGGACGCTCCGTACTCGGTGCAAGCACGACTCTATGCGGTCGGCGGCACCTCGGTCAAGGACCGGTGGAGAGAAGATTAACGCAATTTGCGGCGACCCTTCTTCTTACAGTGCCTGGTACTGGAAGCGTGTCGATTGGGCGCCGATGCGTCCACAAGCCAGTTGTCTGGAAGGGACCGGGGTTCCAAACGGCGGGTCCAAAGAAAATGCACCGAGTCGGTGGAGTCTTCGTCCGACAATCCGACTGACCTCCGCCGAAGCGACTGTCACTCGGAGAGTCATCAACCTCGGACACTCCGTGCTCGGTGCAAGCCGCACACTAGGGGGCGGCTTGGATGCCGTCAAGCGGCGTTCGCGCGCACTTGTCGCAAATTGCGATGTTTTCTTTTCGCACAGAGTCGCGTTGCGGATCGATGCGCTTGCTCGTGGTGTCTGTCAGAAAGAAAGGGCCGGGCACGTAGGCCCGGCCGCAAGATTCGCCGAGCCGGGAACGCTCTCGTCCACCTTCCCGACGAACGTTCCGCTTCCGCGTACTGCTCCTCGGGGGGCTTCGACCTACCGGCGTCCCGTGCTCGGCGCAGCGGCACTCTATGCAAATCCGGACACGCCGATCAAGGTCGTGTCCGAAGGAAACGCGCGCAAATTGCGAAGGTGCCTCGGGCTCGCCGAGTCGGAGCGCCGCGGCCGCGACGGCGGTTTGTACGCGACGCTCGGCCCGATGTGAGGCATGAGCATGCCCCGAGACCGCGGTAACGTGCCTGGATGAGCGAATCGAGACCGGTCATCGGGATCACGACGTACGCGCAGGACGCGCGCTGGGGCGTCTGGAGCCTGCCTGCGGCGCTCATTCCGCTCGACTACGTCGACGCGGTGGAACGGGCTGGAGGTCGCCCGGTTCTGATCCCTCCCAGCGAGCAGGGAGTCGCGGAGACGCTCGAGACCCTGGACGGGATCGTGTTCTCCGGAGGCGCGGACATCGATCCGTCGCTGTACGGCGCCGAGGCTCATCCGGAGACCGACACACCACAGGCGCGACGAGACGCAGGTGAGATGGCTCTCCTCGAGGCGGCCCTCGAGCGAGACATGCCCACGCTTGCGATCTGCCGCGGGTTCCAGTTGCTCAACGTCGCTCGTGGCGGAGACCTCGTTCAGCATCTACCCGACGCCGTTGGCACGGACGAGCACAAGCACGTCCCCGGCGTGTTCGTCGAGCATCCCGTGGAGGTGAAGGACGGTACTCGGCTCGCGTCGATGGTCGGCGCTCGCTCCGACGTGACGTCGCATCATCACCAGGGCATCGGGCGGGTCGGCGAAGGGCTCGTCGAGGCGGCCTGGGCAGGGGACGGCACGCTCGAGGGAGTCGAGGACCCGTCGCAGCGTTTTCTGGTCGGGGTGCAGTGGCATCCCGAGGCGGGAAAGGATGAGGCCCTCTTCGAGAATCTCGTCACGGAGGCGCGCGCGTATCGCTCCGAGCGGCGCATCGGCTCGTAGCGAGGTCAGGACCCGGCTACTCGGAGGACAAGAGCGTGTTCATCTCGACGGAGGGCTGAGCGGTGGCGGGAAGGCTCGACGGAAAGGTCTGTGTCATCACCGGCGCCGGCGGCGGGATGGGGCGCGAGGCCGCGATCGTCTTCACGAGCGAGGGCGCGAAGGTGTGCGCCGCCGACGTGGACGAGATGCTTGCGGAGGAGACGGTCTCGCTCTGCTCAGGCGACGCATTCGCCTTGCGGGCGAATGTCGCGGACGAGAACGAGGTCGAGCTCATGTACGAGACGGCCGCGGAGCGCTTCGGCGGCGTCGACGTTCTCTACAACAACGCGGGCATCTCTCCGGGGGACGACGGGTCGGTCCTCGACACGAGCGTGGAAGCCTGGCAGCGGGTCCAAGACGTGAACACGAAAGGCGTCTTTCTCTGCTGCAAGCACGGAATCCCGCAGCTGCTCGAGCGCGGAGGTGGCTCGGTGATCAACGTCGCGTCGTTCGTCGCGATCCTCGGCGCCGCGACCTCCCAGATCTCGTACACGGCGTCGAAGGGCGCCGTCCTCTCGATGAGCCGCGAGCTCGCGGTGCAGTTCGCGCGCCAGGGAGTGCGAGTCAACGCGCTCTGCCCGGGACCGGTCGAGACGCCGCTTCTGCTCGCGATCTTCGGAGACGACCCCGCCGCCTTCGCGCGAAGACAGGTGCACTGGCCGACCGGCCGTCTCGGAAAGCCGCGCGAGATCGTGAACGCCGCGCTTTTCCTGGCGAGCGACGAGTCCTCGTTCGTCAACGGAGCGGCGTTCGTGGTCGATGGCGGCCTGAGCGCCGCCTACGTCACACCCGAGTGACGGTGTCTGACCCGCAGGGGGTCTGACACCAGCTCGTCAGACGCCGACGACCTGGGCGAGCCAGCGCCGGTCACGCTCACGGTCGAGCTCGAGGAAGAGCACCCGCTGCCACTGCCCAAGCGCAAGCTCCCCGTCGCGCACCGGAATCGACTCCCCTGCCGGGCCGAGGAGCATCGACATGCAGTGCGCGTGGCCGTTCCCGATCTCCATGTCCTCCTCGCACACGTTCTCCGTGCGGCGGTCCCAGTCGTCGTGCGCGTAGTAGTGCTCGGTCGGCACGAGCCGCTTCAGCAGGACGGCGAAGTCCTCGAGAAACCCGCGCTCCCACTCGTTCACCCGCACCGAGCACGTGGTGTGCGGCGAGTAGACGGAGCAGATCCCGTCCTGGATCCCGCTCTCGCGAACGACGTCGCGCACCGCTTCGGTGATGTCCGTGACGGTCAGCCCGCCGGCGGTACGAAGCTGCGACTCCGACTGGTAGGTCTCCACGCCGCCCGACATTGTGTCAGCAGCGCGCAGAGTGGGCCGGACGGAACCGTCGGTTACGCTGATCAACCGCGGGCCCGTAGCTCAGCTGGTTAGAGCAGCCGACTCATAATCGGTTGGTCCCTGGTTCGAGTCCAGGCGGGCCCATCAGGCATCGCTCAGCTATGCGGATTTGGCTCGGTTGAGCGAGTCATGCGTGCCGGCGAGGTCGGGTATGCACTCGGCGTGCCCCCACCGGTGCCCCCACGGCGAGAGTGGCCGTCCCGCTGGAAGCGGGCCGCGCCTTTGACACGGATGCGCACAGGCGGCGCACAGGAGCGAGGCGCGGACTCCCATCCCGAAACGGTCAATAGCCAGAGGCCGCTCCGCTGAAAGCGGAGCGTCGCCTTCCAGACGGCTGCGTCCGCACTTCGGCGGAGCCGCACTTCTCGGTAGGCACCGTCTGCCGAGCGGATTACAAGTCGGAGCCGGATGCCGCCGGATGTGGGTCGTAGATCGACGAGCCGACCGCCGCTCCAAGTCGGAAGAAGAGTCGTGACACGAACTACGACGGGTGATCGGACGTGGGCGCTGCTCGGCGCATCGATTCGGATGCAGAGCTTCGCTGTCGCGGACGACGCGAAGGCGAGTGAGAGCGCGACGAGCGCGATGACGGTAACGGTCACACGTTGCATCGCCGGAACTACACCGGACGACCGTGGTTTGTTCCCAATACGCTCAAGGTGACGCACGGGCGCCCGATTGGAGGGGTAGTTCCGATGATGAACTCGGACCAGCCGAACCTCGCATGGCTATGGGCCTAGGGCGTTTTCGCAAATCTTTCCTAGGGCACGCAGCTAGCTCATGACCGCATGAATTTGGAAACGAGCGTCGCGTAGTCGAGCTCGCGACCATCGGACAGGACGTGCGTGTACGTGTCCGCCGTGATGCTGAGCTTCCGCTGCCCGACAAGCCGCCCGATTGCCCAGGTGCGTCCCTGACGGTGAAGAAGAGAGATCCGGCGGTGCCGAAGGTCATGTGGTGAGAAGACTGGCACTCCAGCCGCCCTGCACGCCCTGGCGATTGCGGTCCTGAGCCGGTCTGCGCTTACACCGGGGAAGAGCGGCGCGGCGGCGTCGCGGTCATCCCGCGGAGGCAGCGTAGCCTCGACCGCCTCGGCGAGAGCGTCCGGAAGCTCGACCCAGAGCGCGGCCCGCGTCTTCGTTGTCGAGGCTCGCAGCCGCACCCGTCTTGCGAGCTCGTCGTAGTCGCCCACGAGCACGGTCTCGACCGAGGCGACGCGAGCACCCGACCAGTCGAGCCAGAGCAGCGGAAGCCGGTAGACGGGCGCCAGGCTCTTGCGCAGCGGCCACCAGCGCGACTCCGCGCTCTGGATCCACCGCCTCGCCGTCCGCTGCCAGGAGATCGAGCCGGCTGCCGCGCGGCCCGTCTACGCGCAGCGGCCCCGGCCGAAGCCAGGCGAGGAGACCGCCGAGGCGCTCCTCGCCTCGGTCCCGGGCATCTCGACGTCCTCGGCGCGCGCCCTGCTCGAGCGCTTCGGAAGCGTTGCGGCCGTCGTTGCCGCCGATCCGGCCGAGTGGCTCGCCGTTCCCGGCATCGGCCGCGAGCGCGCCCGCGCCCTCGAGGAGACGTTCAACCTCCGCCGGAGAACG
>JACCTK010000218.1 GCA_013812465.1 Actinomycetota bacterium | reverse complement strand
GTCCATCCCACCGCGCGGGCCAGACGGTCGATCGGCGCTGCTCGACCGAGCGTGCTACTCCTGCGCGCGCCGGCGTGCCATGAGCTCGCGAGAGGGTCGGGCGCGAACTCGCGCCCAGCTCACTCCGGGCAGAACGACAGGAGCTCGCCGCACCCGTCTGACCAGTAGCCCCAGCGCTCGGCGATGGCGGTGAACTCGTCGACCGTGCGCCGGCACTCTTCGCAGCGAATCCCGTCGCTTTTCGAATCCATTTCTTGCGGGAACCTATCGCCCGTGCCTGGCTTCGCCAACCCTCTGCCTAGCTACCTTCGGGTCCGGCCCGCTCGCGGAACACGTCGACCCAGCTGAGATCCGGGAGTTTAGGCAGAAATCGCGATTTCAGTGCCCAAACCCCGGACAATCGACCGCAAATGACGGTAATTCGGGACACCACTCGTACACCCTGAAAGCGGCCCCGAGTCGTTTGGTTGAGCCAAATCGCGTCTGATTCGTCGTCTGCATCGCACCCAGGAGGTCGGCGGTTCGAGCCCGCCTAGCTCCATCGGCTCTCGGAATTTCACGCCGTTCAACCTTGCGAGCAGCTTGGCCAGACCCAGAAGAGTCGGAGTGGTCGCGCCGGCGACTGCGGGGCAACGCAAGTGCGCATTGTCATTCGGGCTCGCTGGACTAGGATCGCATCGCTGGCGGGTTGCCGAGCAGCAAATCCGGTTCATCCAGAGGAGACGAGATGCCTACTCAGACTCAGACGCCGAACTTCTTTCCTTTCACGCGCTACGCCGACGCAAACGGCGCCATCAAGTGGCTTTCGCGGGCGTTCGGGTTCAACGAGCGCGTCGCCTACCGCGGCGACGACGGCGAAGTCCACCACGCCGAGATGCACCTCGGGCCGGGCATCTTCATGTTCGGCGAGGGCGATCCGTCGGAGCAGGGGGTCTACGTCGCCGTCGACGATGTCGATGCCCACTACGCTCGGGCGAAAGCCGCGGGCGCCGAGATCGAGCGGGAGATCGAGGACACGCCGTACGACTCCCGCGAGTACACGGCGCGCGACCTCGAAGGGCATCTGTGGAGCTTCGGGGACTACCGTCCGGAAGTGACGTGACCGGTCCGAGAGACCCCTGACGGTAACCAGCGAACAGGCACGACAGTCCGCTCTCGCTCTCCCCGAGGCGGTCGAGCAGGATCATCACGGGCGGCCTTCGTTCCGCGTCGCGGGCAAGATCTTCGCCACCCTGTGGGACGAGCACCACCTGAACGTGATGCTCGACGAGGGCGGCATTCTCACCGCGATCCAGAGCGAGCCGGACGTCTGTGCGGAGGTGTGGTGGGGCAAACGCCTGGCGGCCGTGCGCGTGGATCTCCGGCGCGCCGATCCGGAGATGCTCGCCGGCCTCCTCACCGAGGCCTGGGAGCTGAGAGCGCCGAAGCGTCTCCTCCGCAGCTGAGCCCAGGAAAGAAGGCTCGCCGATCACCCTCCGACTTTGCGACGGCGATAGCTCCGCGTCTTCAGGCGATTGCCGCAGAGGGTCATCGAGCACCATCTCGCCGAGCGGTTGCGCGAGAAGTCGTGAAACACCCAGTGGCAGTTCCGGCACGCCTTGAGGCGTGACCAGCTTCCGTCGAGCATGGCCGAGAACGAGACGGCGACGATCGCGCCGAGTGCAGCGTCCGCGCCCCGAGCAGGGGCCGTCAACCGCACCTGTCCGGCAGGATCGAGCTCGACCCCGATTCGAGCTTTACGCGCCGCCTCGTTGATGGTTGTGACGGACTCCGAAGACGCCTGTCCGCCGTTGTTCGCCTGCAACAGATCGCGGAGCGCCTCTCGAAGCTCGACCGCTCGACGCACATCGTCATCGGTCAGCGCGCCGTCGACCGGCAGCCCGGCCTCCGCGAGCCAGGCAGCGAGCGCTGCCGGAGAGCTCAGCCACTCGCGCTCGTTCTCGCGATCGCTGGAGTTCACGAACCTCTGCACGAGTCGCAGCGGCGCAGGCGCGGCCTTCGGCACGTCGTAACGAGGACTCACGACACCACTGTATGCTGTTAGGCGGTGTCTGCCTCCCCCGGGCAAACGTGTCCCTGCCGGGGAGGGTGGACGTGACCCAAAGCATCCGCCGCCTCTTCGCCGGCGCTCGGCTCGCAGGTGTTCGGCTGACCAGGCGTGGGAGTCATCTTGCCCTCGTCGCGGTCGGCATTGCAATCGCCGCGGCCGCGCTCGCGGCGGTGCAGGCAACGAGTCTCGCGGCGCAGGATCGAAGCCTCGGTCGCGATCTCGCCCGCCTCGACCCCGACGACCGGAGCGTCCGAGCCGTCTGGGGCGGCATTCCGGCCCAGGCGGAGGCTCCGTATCCCGCGTTGGATCGCACGGTTCGCACACAGCTCGAGCGGCTTCGACTCGGGACTCCGGTCTCGGTGATGCTGATGAACGAGATTCTCTTCTCCGGCAGGAACGTGAGTCTGGCCGCGCTGGACGACCTCGGCCGCTGGGTGCGTGTGCGCGAGGGACGACTGCCACGGCGGTGCCGACCGAGTCGCTGCGAGGTCGTCCAGATAGCGGGCGAGGGGCCGCTACCCCGCATCGCCGGGTTGCGCCTCGTTCGTGTCGGGCGAGGAGCCGTGCGGTCGCGCCTGCCGCTCACCGACGTGCTCGCCCGTTATAGCTCGAACGAGGCGCTGAGCGCCGCGGCGAGATACCACACGTCCGGCAAGCCGCCATTCCTGATGGTCGAGGGTGTGAGCGAGCTGGCGCGTGTGCCTGCCATCGTCGACGTTCGCCGGACATACAGCTGGTTCGTCCCGCTCTCCGGAGACTCTCTTCATCCCTGGAGCGCCGACGCTTTCGCCGACGATCTGACGCGCGTTCGCTCGGCGCTTCGCTCGGAGGCTCAACCCTTCGACGTCACCTCGCCGGACGAGGCCGTTCTGGCAGCGGTTGAACGCGGCAACGTCAGCGCGCAGCGTCTCTTTCTTCTCGGCGGTGCCGCCGTGTCGCTCTTGCTCGCGTTCGTCGTACTGGCGGCGAGCGCCAACCGCCGCGACCTCGAGGCCACGCGCAAGCGCCTTCGCTGGCTCGGTGCTCGTGGCTGGCAGATCGGCGCCCTGGAAGTGGTCGAGGCTCTGGTGGTGGCCGTTGTCGGCGCGATTGCCGGCTGGGTTCTCGGGCAAGGTCTAGCTGCGCTCGCGGCGAGCCATCTCGGCGCCCCGGTCGCCGGCACGCTCCGGAACTCGACCCTCGCCCCCAGCGGCCTCGGCATCGTGCTCGTCCTCGCGCTCGCCGCCTGCTGCGTCCTCCTCGCCAGCCGGTCGGCCGGCGCTTTCTCGCTCGGGGCTCTCACGGTGACGCTCGCCGACATCGCCGCCCTGGGCGCGCTCGCCGTGATCGGCATCGGGCTGGCACGAGGCGCCGCCGATACGACGGCTCTCGGCCAGGGCGGGACGGGCGTCTTCCTCATGCTCTTGCCGGGCCTCGTCACGTTCGTGCTCGCGGTCGGCTGCGCTCGCATCATCGCGCCGACGCTTCGCCTGTTGGAGCGAGCTGGGCGAGGCGCGCGGCTCCCGCTACGCCTCGCCGCGCTGTCGCTCGCCCGCTCCCCGGGCAGGGCAGCGATCGCGGTCGGCTTCCTGGTCGTCAGCGGCAGTCTCGCCTTCTTCGCCTCCAGCTACCGGACGATGCTCCTGCACGCCCAGAGCGACTCGGCGGCCTTCGCCATTCCCCGCGATGCGGTAGTCACCGGAGACCTCTCCCGACTCGTCCGCGTGCTCGACGCGGCTTCCCCAGCAACCTACGGCGAGCTGGGCGACGCCGCTCCCGTGATCCGCCTGTCCGCTTCCGTTCCTCGCCTGAGCGGCACTCGAAATCCGACGGTGCTCGGCATCCCCGCTCGCGCGCTGCCCGATGTCGACGGCTGGCGTGGCGACTTCTCCGAAGCGTCCCTGTCCGAGCTCGCGCGACGCATCGAGCCGCCGACGGAGCCTCGGCTGCGCGGAGTCGAGCTGCCGCTTGCCGCTCGCGCGATCGCGCTACCCGTGCGTTTGCGGGGACGAGCGGTGCGGATCGGCGCATCGATCGAGACCTCGCGGGGGTTGTTCGAGTTCATCGAGCTCGGCATCGCCGAGCCTGGCGGCAGGAGAGTCCTCCGAGGCCGCGTTCCTCCCGTTGCCCGCGGCGGCCGTCTCGTCGGGTTCCGATTCGACATCGCGCGCGGGTACCGCGTCGCCAACGCCGGCATCGGCCCGCAGCCGGAAGCCCGCGGGCGGTTGACACTGGAAGACGTCCGAGCCGATGGCGTGCCGCTCGGCATCCCCTTCGAGGACTGGCTCGGAGTCGACGGCATTCGTGCCCGGACGAGTCGAGGGGAAGCGCAGCTCGACTACTTCTTGGCGTCGGAGCTCGTCTCGCGTTTCCGGCCCCGTCAACCGACCGACGGAATCTCGCTTCCTGTGATCGTCTCCCCAAACCTCGCGGCAGCTGCCGACGAGGGCGTGTTGCCGCTCGACATCAGTGGGCAACGGGTCTTGGCGCACGTCGTCGGTGTCGCCGAGCGCTTTCCGTCCACCCGCGGCGACTTCGTCCTGGCCGACCACGGCACGCTCGCCGCCGTGCTGAACACCGAGAGTCCGGGAACGGCCGCGACCAGCGAGTTCTGGATCACCGCCCGATCGAGCGGCGCGGCGCTCGAGCTAGAGCGGGCGCTCGGTCGAGCTCCCTTCAACGAGCTCGAGGTGCGCCTTCAGCACAGCCTGGAGGACGAGTCGCAAGCGGACCCGCTCGCCAGCGGCACGCTCCTGGCTCTCATCGGCACCACACTCGCGGCGCTCGGTCTCGCGCTCGCCGGCGTCCTGCTCGTGCTCGGCGCCGACGCGCGCGACGAGCGCGGAGAGCTCTTCGATCTGCTCGCCCAGGGCGCGGCGCCGAAATCGCTTCGCAGCCACCTACGGCTGCGAATGCTCCTCATCGTCGCGTTTGGGATCATCGGGGCGCTCCTCGGCGGCGCGATCCTGAGCGCGCTCGCCATCAGCTTCGTTCGGCTCAGCGCCGGAGCGGCAACACCCGAACCGCCGATCGCATTCGTCCTCGACTGGCCGCTGCTGCTCGGCGGGCTCGCGCTCTACCTCGCTGTCGCCACAGCGCTCGTCCTTGCGCTCAGCGCTCGGCAGGTACGCGTCTAGGGGCCTGTGGTCGCTCCGGGAAATACGGCACCACTTGGCCGGCTGCAAACGCTTCACATCGCGTCGTCCTCAGTCACCTCGATATCCACTGATATCGAGGCTCCCTGCTTCCTAGCGCTGCTCGGTTTTCGCTCGGCCAAGCAGCACCGGACTTCCCGGAGCAACCACTCGTGAACGCGATCGAGGCCAGCGAGCTGTTTCGCATCTACTCGACCCCCGAGGGCGACACCGCGGCGCTGCAGGGCCTGACCATGGGTGTCGGCGTCGGTGAGGTCGTTGTCGTCCTCGGCCCGAGCGGCTCCGGAAAGAGCAGCCTGCTCCGGATCCTGGCGGGCCTCGATCGCCCCTCGGCCGGAAGCTTGCGCGTCTTCGGGGCTCAACTCGCGAAGCTCTCCCGCGGCCACTTAGCTCGCTACCGGGCGGAGACCGTCGGCTACGCCGACCAGCACTACGCGCAGGCGCTCGCCCCCGAGCTTCGAGCCCGCGAGCTCGTCGCGTTGCCGTTGCTCTTGAGAGGCGCGCCTCGGCGCGAGCGCGAGCGGCGCGCCGACGAGCTTCTCGAGCGCGTCGGCCTCTTGGAGGAACGCGGGAGCTATCCGCATGAGCTTTCCGGAGGCGAGCAACAGCGTGTGGTGCTGGCGGCCGCGCTGTCGCCGAAGCCGCCGCTCCTCCTCGCGGATGAGCCGACAGGTGAGCTGGACACCGCGAGCGCGGAGCTGGTCTACGAGCTGGTCGGCGACCTCGTCCGCGAGTCGGGCACGACCACCGTGCTCGTCAGCCACGACTCGGCCTCCACGGCGATCGCGGATCGCGTCCTTCAGATCCGCGACGGGCGTCTGGCGGGCGAGGTCGCCTCGGCAGCGGGTGGAAGGGAGGCGATCGTGGTCGGCCGCGGAGGCTGGCTGCGCCTCCCGGAGGAGTGGCTGCTGCGGGTGGGCGCTCGTGATCGAGCCGAGGCTTCGCTCGAGGAGTCCCGCATCGTCATCGAGGGCGCGGCCCAGGCCGTCGAGCCCCGAGCGGAGCCGGCTGCAATTCTCCCCGCGCTCGACGAGGGGCCCGCCCACCCTTCGAGTGTCGTCGCGAGCTTTGCCGACCTCGCGAAGCGCTACGGGCTAGGGCCGACGGCGATGGAGGTCTTCAGCGACCTCAGCGGCTCGTTCTCCGGCGGCTCGCTCTACGCGGTCACCGGTCCTTCGGGCTCGGGGAAGACGACGCTGCTGCACATCCTCGCCGGGCTCGAGCAAGCGACGAGCGGGGAGGTCACCGTGCTCGGCCGCTCGCTCGCCCCGCTCGACGACACGGCTCGTGCGGCGTTGCGGGCGGCGCATGTCGGCATCGTCGGCCAGCAATCCGGCTTGATCCCGTTCCTGAGCGCATCCGAGAACGTCGAGCTCGGACTGGCCATTCGTGAGGCGGAAGCCGACGACGCGAGAGAACGCGCGAGGGAGGCACTTGCCGCCGTGGGACTCGAATTGAGAAGCGCGCAGCGCATCGGCAACCTCTCGAGCGGCGAGCAAGCACGGGTCGCGCTCGCCCGCGCGCTGGCCTCGCGGCCTCAGCTGCTTCTCGTCGACGAGCCGACCTCGCGCCTCGACGAGGGAAATGCGCTTGCCGTGACCGCGCTGCTCGGGCGCCTGGCCCACGCCCTCGGCATCGCCGTCGTCTGCGCGACGCACGATCCACGTGTGGTCGAGCAGGCGGACGCAGAGTTGTCGCTGGCAGATACGGCAGCGCGTCAGCGCACGGTGTATGGCCCGGTCGGGACGGCGTGATAGCCCTTCGCGCCGACGGAGACCGCCAGCGGGCTGCGGGGATCTTCCCCTGCGGCTACGCGATCGAGCGCGCTCGCGAAGTCGTAGCGAGGCGCCCACCCGAGCTCGTCTCGGGCATGAGCGTTCACGTACACGCGGTCGATGCTCGCGAACATCGACCAACCGCGCTCCGCATAGATGCTCTCGTAGCCCGGGAACAGGCGTCGCACCACTGACGGCGCATCGACGGCCAGCTCGGTCAGGTCGCCCCGCGTGAACGGCGTGGTCGCGCTGATGATGTGGCGGCCGAAGCCGATCGCGGGCGCGCGCTCGAGCGCGAGGCGATGGGCGCTCACGACGTCCTCGATGTCCACTCTGCGATAGAGGAGCTCGTTGACCTTGAGGTTGGCGTCTTCGTAGGCGCTTCGCATCTCGTCGCGGTCGTCGGCCTCCGGGAAGAAGCGGGAGGTGCGCAGGATCAGGCACGGCAGGCCGTGATCGTGATGGACGAGCTCGCAGAGATCCTCCGCCGCGGTCTTGGTGACGCCATAGACGTTCCTCGGAATCGGAGTGACGTCCTCGGTGATCCACGCCGGGAGCGCGCCGGCGGTCGGGGTGAGCGCCCGGCCGAAAGCGCTCGTCGTGCTCGTGAAGACAAAGCGACCGACACCTGCCACCACGGCCTCCTCGAGCAGGTTGAGCGTGCCCGTGACGTTCGTGTCCACGAAGTCCTGCCGGCTGTGTGACCCGACATGCGGCTTGTGCAGCGTCGCGGTGTGCAGGATCGCGTCGACGCCCTCCACGCAACCCCGTACGAGATCGCGGTCGACGATCGAGCCGACGGCTGTCGTGTATTCGGAGTCGAGCAGGTCGAGGCCGACGATCTCTTCTCCTTCGGCGCGAAGGACGCGGACAAGAGCTTCGCCGAGATGCCCGGAGCTCCCGGTGACGAGGATTCGCATGCCTCGAGTCTTTCACTCAGTCGTGGAATGCGGCGAGCCGGTCGGCCTCTTCTCGCACTTCCCGGAGCACTGCAAGGTCGAGTCGTTCGAAGGCCTTGGTCTCGACCCGTCCCGCGTCGTGACGCCACGTTCCCGCGACCGCTCCGTCGACGAGAAACGTACCGACCGACTGCGGCGTCTTCGTCGAGAACACGAGCGCGCGGTGCTTCTCGGGCAGGATCCCCGTCCGCCGCGCGTGCACGAGCAGCGTCGCATCCCACGTGGGCAGGAAGCGAGCCGGAGCGGGTGTCTCGGCGTCGGGAAGCGGCGCCCGCGGGAGATCCAGGAGCTCCTTGCCCTGCTCGTCGCGGAAACGCCGCAGCGTCATGCATGCGAGCACGGGAGCAAGCTTCGCCATCGTGACCTTCGACCAACTCGAAATGTCGTTCCTCGACGCGGGCCCGAAGCCGCCGAGGTACCGGCGCGCCAGGTGCTCGATGCCCTCCTCCTCGGTCTTGTCGAGCACGCCCACCCACTCCTCGGCCAGCGCGAACATGCTCGCGCGGCGTTGCTCCCAGGTGCCCGCAGGCGGCACGCGGATCAGGTCGAGCCAGTGCCCGAACCCCCACGGGCTCTCGCGGGGGAAGTCGTTCGCGCGCAGGAACTGCTCGATCTCGGCGCGACTTCGTGTCGATCCGCGGAGGAACCTGCGTGCGCGCCGAACGAAGACCCGTATGTCCACCTCGTCCGGGATCTTGTTCACGCGACGCCACCAGTCCTGGCCGGATGCGCGGATCCCGGCCGCGAAGAGCGCGTAGTCCCGTTTCGAGACGACGTGGATCGTCTCGCGCATCAGGGTTCCCTGAACGACCGTCCGCCGCTCGAGCGCGCGCGTGAGATCATCGCGGCTGAAATCCTCGAGACAGGACCAGAGCCGGATATACGCGTTCGGCGCGTACTGGTTCTGGATGCCGCCGATCCGCTCGAGCGCCCTCGGAATCGGCAGCCGCGCGCGTTCGAGCAGGAGCT
>JACCTK010000216.1 GCA_013812465.1 Actinomycetota bacterium | reverse complement strand
GATCGAGCGCGACGGGGTTCGGAGCCTAGTGACACAGTGTCACAAGGCTCGTGTTGACACGGTTTCGACACACCTCGATGTGACGTTCCCAGCGACACTGAGGCCTCATGCCGGTTTCGGCGCCGAGACTCGATCCACGCCTGCTCGAGAGACTCGAGAGCCTCGAACGCTCCGATCTCTCATTCGCGGAGATCCGTCGCTCGCTGGTGGTTCGCGCGAGAGAGCTCGACATACCGCCGCCGAGCTATGAAAACGTTCGGCGGCTTGCCGGGCGTCGACGGATCGAGCGCGAGATCACGGCTGAGATCCGCTCGCTCGCAATCAGTGTCGCGGTTGGAGCACGTCACCCGGCGGATCTCCTGGTCGCGCTGAAGTCAGCCGAAGCCCAGAATCAGACCTAGTGACACTGTGTCACAAGGGCACTACGCCGTCTGACGATCGCGTGATTTGGTCTCGGTCTGCTCTGCCTCCCGCCGCCGGATCCGGGGGTTCATCAGCTTGACGATCTCGAGCAGGTAGATCACGAAGATCGAGAAAGCGATCGCGGCCAACGCGATCACCGCCACCGCGATCGTCTCCCAGAGGTGCCAGTCGCCGCTCTCGCGGAACGGGATGAAGTGGGTCGCAAGCGCGGCGCCGGCGAGACTGGCGCACCAGAGCCACATGGTCACCGCCGCCCGCCGTTGCGAGAAGCCGATGTTCAGGAAGCGGTGGTGGAGATGGCCCTGGTCGGCGGTGTAGATCGGGCGGGCGTGCTTCAGCCGGCGCGCGACCACGAAGGACGTGTCGATGATCGGCACGGCGAGGACCAGCAACGGAAGCAGGAGGACGACCGTCGATGCCGTCTTCAGCAAACCCTGGATCGAGACCGAGGCGAGGATGAAGCCGAGACAAAGCGCGCCCGAGTCCCCCATGAAAATGCGCGCCGGGAAGAAGTTGTGCCTGAGAAAGCCGAGACACGAGCCGGCGACGATCGCCGAGAGGATCGCCGGGTCGGCCTTGCCGAGCGAGAGCGCGAGCGTCGCGTAGGTCGCCCCCGCGATGGCGCAGACCCCGGCGGCGAGTCCGTCGAGCCCGTCGAGGAAGTTGACCATGTTCATGACTGCGACGATGAACAGCATCGAGAGTGGAACCCCGAGCCACGCGGGTAGATCCATCACTCCGACAAAGGGGAGCGTGAAGTGGTCGATCCAGACGCCGAACGCGGGCGGAATGGCCGCCGCCAAGGCCTGACCGGAGAGCTTCGCCAGCGGCGAGAGGCCGCGGAAGTCGTCGATCGCGCCGACCACGGTCGCGATCGCGGCCCCGAGCAGGACGCCTCGGCTCTCGCTGGAGAGATCGAGGAACGCGAGCGCGGGCACGAGGATCCCGAGGAAGATCGCCAGCCCGCCGAGACGCGGGATCGGACGTCGGTTCAGGCGGCGCGCATCCGGGTGATCGACCGCGCCGAGCAGACGAGCCATCCCTCCCACAGCCGGCGTGAGCAGCACCACGATTCCGAAGGCGGCGCCGAGCCCGTACAGCACCTCCGGCGTCGCCCTGAGCTCGTCGAGCACGGCCGCTACTTCGTCCCGTACAGGCGGTCGCCTGCGTCGCCGAGGCCCGGAAGGATGAATCCCTTGTCGTTCAGCCCGCGGTCGACCGAGGCCACCACGATCGGCACCTCGGGATGCTGGCGATGCACCCGCTCGATCCCCTCGGGCGCCGCGATCAGCGCAATGAGGCGAATCGAGGTCGCCCCCGCCCGCTTCACGGTCTCGATCGCCGCTGCAGTCGAGTTCCCCGTCGCGAGCATGGGATCGAGCAAGATGACGTCGCGGTCCGAGATGTCACCCGGGAGCTTCACGAAATACTCGACCGGCTCGAGCGTCTCCTCGTCCCGGAAGAGCCCGATGAAGCCGACGCGCGCGCCCGGAACGAGCGAGAGCACCGCGTCGAGCATCCCGACCCCCGCGCGCAGGTTCGGGCAGACGGCGACCTTCTTGCCGGAGATGCGGCGCGCTGCCGTTCGCTCGAGCGGCGTCTCGATCTCGATCTCCTCGTCGGCGAGATCCTTGGTCGCCTCGTAGGTGAGAAGCAGGGTGAGCTCGTTCACGAGCTGCCGGAACATCTGCGTCGTCGTCGTGACATCCCGCAGCAGCCCGAGCTTGTGCTGCACCAGCGGGTGCATGACCTCCGTGACCTGAGCGGTCGCGGTCGGCCCGAGGTCAGTCCTGGTTTCCACGTCGATCTGCGAACGTCGGAAACGCGCCCTTGCCCGGGTACAAGGGCCGGCGCTCGCAGAGCGCGAAGCTGCGAGCAGCCAGGGAAGCCGTGTCAGGGTCCGAGCCCAGCGCTTCGCACATGATCCGGCCGACCTCGCGAAAGTCGTCTTCGTCGAAGCCGCGGATGGTGAGCGCGGGCGTCCCCACCCTGAAACCGGACGCAACTGTCGGTGAGCGCAGATCGAAGGGCACCGTGTTCCGGTTGACGGTGATGCCAACCTCCGCGAGTCGCTCCTCGGCTTCTTTGCCCGACCACTCGGTGGAGCGCAGATCGACGAGCAGCAGGTGCGTGTCGGTGCCGCCGGTCAGCACGTCCAGCCCGCCCTCCTGCAGCGTCTCCGCAAGCATGTCAGCGTTCTCGCGCACGCTCTCCTGGTAGAGGCGAAAAGGTTCCGAGCCGGCGATCAGGAAGCACGCGGCCTTAGCAGCGATGACGTGGTTGAGCGGACCGCCCTGCATTCCCGGGAACACCGCCCGGTCGACCGCCTGCGCGTGCTCCTCCTTGCAGAGGACGAAGCCCGACCGCGGACCCGCGAGCGTCTTGTGCGTCGTCGAGGTGACGAAGTCGCAGTGCGGCACCGGGCTCGGATGGATCCCGGCCGCGACCAGCCCCGCGAAATGGGCCATGTCACATAACAGGTACGCGCCGACGTCGTCGGCGATCTCGCGGAAACGCCGGGCTTCGACTGTGCGCGGATACGCCGACCCTCCACACACGATCAGCTTCGGCCGGTGCTCGCGCGCGAGGGCGAGGACGTCGTCGTAGTCGACGAGATTCGTCTCCCGCGAGACCCCGTAGTGGACGATCGAGTACAGGCGCCCGGAGAAGTTGACCTTCAAGCCGTGCGTCAAGTGGCCGCCGTGCGAGAGCTCGAGCGAGAGGATGGTGTCGCCGGGCTTCAGGCACGCGAAGTAGACCGCCATGTTCGTCTGCGCGCCGGCGTGCGGTTGGACGTTCGCGTGCTCGGCGCCGAAGAGCGTCTTCGCGCGCTCGATGGCGAGCTGCTCGATCTCGTCCACGACCTCGCAGCCGCCGTAGTAGCGCCGGCCCGGATACCCCTCGGAGTACTTGTTCGTCGGCACGCTTCCGACGGCCTCGAGCAGCGCCGGCCAGGTGAAGTTCTCGGATGCGATCAACTCGATCTCGCCGCGCTGGCGCTCGAGCTCCCGCTCGAGGAGATCGGCGATCTCGGGATCGACGTCTGCGAGGCCGGCCGCGCGGAGGTCCTCGAGCGTCAACTGCGCGATGGCCATCGCCAGGATGCTACTGGGCCAGCGAGAGGACCTTGGCGAGGGCCTCGGCCGCGGGCACGGCACCTTCGCGCAGGACACGAGGTTCCGGGCCGGTCAGATCGAGCACCGTCGAAGGCGTTCCGGGAAGGACGCCGCCGTCGACCATGACTGCGACAGCGCCACGGAGCTCGTCCGGCAGGTCGGACACGCGGCGAGGGTCGCGTCCGCCATGGAGGTTCGCGCTCGTGGCGGCGACGGCGCCGACCGACTCGAGCACGTCCCGTCCCGACCCGTGGAGCTCCGGCACGCGCACGCCAATCGTGTCCGGATTCGCTCCGCTGAGCCACGGAAACCGGCGGGCGGGATTCGGGAGCACGAGCGTGTACGGGCCGGGCAGCAGCCGCCGGGCGAGCTCGACGGCCCGTCCGGGGAGCTCCGGGACGCGCTCGACGAGCGCATCGACGCTCGAGGCGACGATCGCGATCGGCTGATCCGGCGAGCGGCCCTTCAGCAGCGAGAGCGCCCGCACAGACTCCTCGCTGCTCGGGTCGCAGGCGAGTCCGTACACGGTGTCGGTCGGGATGACGACGACCTCGCCGGCCCAAATCGCGGCGATCGCTCGCTCGACCTCGCTCACGCTCCGAGAACGGTCCAGCCGAGTGAGCGCGCTGCTGAGGCAAGCCGACGATCGAACGTGACGAAGGGGAACGCTCCGCCGCCCAGCACGTCTGCAGCCCCGAGGTGAAGAGCGTCGAGCGCGCGTGCTCCGGTGCGCTCTGCGAGCGCGGCCGCCCGCTCACAGAGGGGTTCGTCCAACTCTGCGATCCGCATGTGACTCCACTGCAGTCGAAAGAGATTCCGCGCTGTTTCGAGTGCCGGCGGCTCGAGGGCGCGAACGAGATTCCGACGAACCTCGACCAGCGTATGCCGACCGGAGGCCCAGTCAGCATCCGCGTTCAGAACGTTCAGCGCCTCTTGCCTGTCCGGCTCGTCGAGGTGTGTCTTCAGAAGCGCGCTCGCATCGACGTACTGCATCAGTCGCCGCGATCTTCGTCCATCAACTCCTGAACGGTCATTCTGCCCTTGAAAACCTTCGTCGGCATCGGGGGCGGACCTGGGAGCCGTGGTGGTGTCACCCTTCCTTCCCGAACCAGTTGCTCGACCCGATCCTCGAGGGCGAGTGGCCCGATGGCCGCCTTGGCGCGGCCGCGATGGGTAACCACGATCGTCTCGCCGGCAGCAGCACGATCGAGGTAGTCAGATAGCTTCGCCTTCAGCTCGCGGATGCCCACTCGGGTAGTCACCTTCGCTCGCATTGTAGTCATGTCAATCGTCCGATGTGGTCACGCCGTCGACGACCCTGTCTCGCCCGGACAGGTCTTTCGTGACCCTCACTTCGATGCAGCCGAGACCCCGGATGAGATCTCTCACGCGCCCGGCGTCGCCGTCAGCGGTTTCGAGCACAAGCGCCCCGCCCGGCCGCAGCACCGAGACCGCGGCAGACGCGACTGACTCTGTAGCGCCCTCCCCGACGAGGGCAACGCGCGGCTCCCAATCTCGGACTTCTGGCTCGAGCGTCTCGATCTCGTCGGGCCGAACGTACGGTGGATTCGAGACGACGAGATCCCAGGGTCCTTCGGGTAAGCCGTCGAACAGGTCGCCGTGCACCAGCTCGACGGCAAGGCCGGTGCGGGAAGCGTTTTCGCGCGCCACCTCGAGCGCGTCTGGCGAGGCATCCATGGCCGTGACCTCCGCCC
>JACCTK010000209.1 GCA_013812465.1 Actinomycetota bacterium | reverse complement strand
GATCGAGCTCATCGAGCGAAACCGCCCGTAGCTCTGGTCAGCCGAAAGCCCTGATACGGCCTCGAACGGGTGGCGAGCGGCAGCCAGCTCATGGTCAAGTCTGTGACAGCGACCTCGAAGCCGCTCGTCGGAACGATTTGGACGCTCGTCGCGCTTGCTGGAGAGCCTCTGGCGCCGAACGCGGACGAGGGCGCTCCCTTTCTCGTCCTGGAGGCAGAGGGTTCCCGCGTCTCGGGGTCGGGAGGATGCAATCGGCTCGTCGGGAGCTTCGAGGTGAGTGCGAATGACCTTCGTCTCGGCCCCATCGCAGCGACCCGCATGGCGTGCTCAGAGACCGTGATGGAGCGCGAGCTCGCATTTCTCCACGCGCTCGACGCGACCTCGCGGTACGAGCTCGTCGGCGAATCGCTCGAGCTGCTCGCCGACGGCAACGGCGTGGTCGCTCGCTTCGTGGCGTCCTCGGCTTCGGCCTCGTAGAGTTGAGAGCCTTGAGTCGTCGCGACTTCGTATTGCCCGTCGTACGAATCGGTTTCGCCGCCACCGCGATCGTGGCGATGACGTATCAGTTCGCCGCCACCGCTGACAGCTCCTTCCAGAAGGCGAACTTCTTCAGCTTCTTCACCATCCAGGCCAACCTGCTCGCTGTCGCGACGCTCTGTGTGCTCGTCATCGTGCGCCGCGGCGAACGGACAGCTCTCGTCGATGCGATGCGGAGCGGCGTCGTGCTGTACATGGCGATCACGGGGATCGTGTTCGCGCTCCTTCTCTCCGGCCTTCAGGAGGAGCTTCAGACGACGATCCCCGGGGTCGACTTCGTCGTCCACAAGCTGATGCCCGTCGTCCTCGTCGTCGACTGGCTCGTCGATCCTCCGCGACACCGGCTCAGTTTGTGGACCGCGGCGGCGTGGCTTTCCTTTCCCTTCGCCTGGTTCCTCTACACGATCGCCCGGGGCGCGTCGGTCGACTGGTACCCGTATCCGTTCGTGGACGTCGGCGAGCTGGGTTACGGCGGCGTCCTCGGGCGCGCCTCCGTGCTCCTGGTCGGATTCGCGCTCGCGGCCGTGGCGTTGCTCCTGCTCGGCAATCGGCTTGCCGGACCCCGCGCCGCCGCTGTCGGGTGAGGTCGCCGGCGCGCGATCGGTGGGAGCCGACCTCGGGTCCTCGGCCGGCAGGATGGTCGGGCGTCTGGGACATGCCGCAGCCGTGCGGGACTACGCGCCTTGTGACTCTCTCTTGACAAAGACGTTTCCCCTGTAGGAGCGTTTCCGGCCTACTCTCGACACCGATGGCAATCGCTGAGAGAACGGTCGGCAGGAAGGCGCAGGCGAAGACGCAGAAGAAGGCGCGGACCGCGGCGACCCCATGGGGAGCGGCAGGGATCGTCGAGGAGGTCACGGTGCCTCAGCGGGCAGGCGAGAAGCGATTCTCCGTCGTCGTTCAGCTACTCGAGACGCGAGGCGGAGAGCGCCTGATCCGGTTTGCGTACATGACCGAGGGATCGGCGAGACGCGGTCCCGTGACGATGCGGGCGCGCGACCTCGAGCGGCTGCGGGCGGCGCTCGAGCGTGCGCCCGTTCTCGGGGAGGTGCTGCGCATGTAGGCGCGCGTGAACATTCCTGTGGCGTCGGCTTTGCGACCCTGGAGATCTTCCCTCGAGCTACGTTCCTTGTATGCGCTCTACGCGGCCGCGAGGATGTGCTCGGCGGCCGCATCGACGAGGGCGGCAAGCAGAATCCCTCCGTCCGCGGATCCGAGGAGCGGATCGACCGCGTGCTCGGGATGGGGCATGAGCCCCATGACATTGCCGGCCTCGTTGACTATGCCGGCGACGTTGCCGAGCGATCCGTTTACGTCTGCCTGATAGCGGAGCACGATCTGGCCGCGCGCCGCCAGCTGGACGAACTGACCCTCGTCCGCGTGCCAGGCGCCTTCGCCGTGCTTGACTGGAAGGACGAGCTCCTGTCCGGCCTCGCAACGACTCGTGAAGAGCGTCTTGGCGCCCTCGACGAGCACCGTCGCATCGCGGCAGACGAACTCGAGGTGTCGGTTCGGGCGGAGGATTCCGGGCAGGAGCCTCGCCTCGCAGAGGATCTGGAAGCCGTTGCAGATGCCGAGCACCGGGCCGCCTGACGCGGCAAAACGGCGCACGGCGTCCATCGCCGGAGCGACACTCGCGATGGCGCCGCAGCGGAGGTAGTCGCCGTAGGAGAACCCTCCGGGCAGGATCACCGCTCCCGTTGTCTCGGGAAGCTCTTCCTGCTCGTGCCAGACGAAAACAGGCTCCGCCCCCAACGCGCCGAGCGCCCAGGCGGCATCTCGATCGTCGTTCGAGCCGGGGAAGACGACGACGGCGACGATCGGCCGCTCGCTCACGTCTCGTCCAGGCGGATCTCGAAGCTCTCGATCAGCGGGTTTGCGAGGAGCTCCGAGCACATACGCTCGATTTCTTCTCGAGCGAATGTGTGATCCTCGGCGCTGAGCTCGATGTCGATAACCCGCCCCACGCGGATGCTCCCGATCGCAAAACCGAGCTTCTCGAGCGAGCCGCGAACGGCCTCGCCCTGCGGATCGAGGATTCCGTCCTTGGGTCGCACCAGAACGGTCGCCCTCATGCGAGCACGACTCCCGGATCCACGAGGTAGGTGCCGAACGAGATTCCGGTGAGCCGCTCGAACGCCTCCACGTAGCGCGCGCGGGTGCCCGCTACGACCTGCTCGGGAAGCTCGGGTCCCGGGGCGGTCTTGTCCCACCCCGTTTGCGCGCACCAGTCGCGCGCGAACTGCTTGTCGAAGGAGGGTTGCTCCCGCCCCGCCTCGTAGCCGGTGAGCGGCCAGAAGCGCGAGGAGTCGGGGGTCAGCGCCTCGTCGCCGAGCGTGAGAGTCCCGTCTGTCGCCACGCCCAGCTCGAACTTCGTGTCAGCCAAGATGATCCCCCGCTCCTCGGCGTGCGCGGAGGCGAATCCGTAGAGCGCGAGCGAGGTCGTCTTCGCGGCGCGATAGAGATCGGGTCCGCACAGCCTGGCCGCGCGCTCCTCGTCGATGTTCTCGTCGTGTCCCTCGCTCGCCTTCGTGGCGGGAGTGAATATCGGCGCCGGCAATCGCTCGGAGTCGCGCAGCCCCTCCGGAAGAACATGCCCGCAAACGGCGCCCGTCTGGCGGTAGTCACGCCAGCCCGAGCCGCTCAGATATCCCCGCACGACGCACTCGATGGGCAGCATCTCGAGCTTTCGACAGACCATGGTCCGCCCGCCGGGAGCCAGCTCCAGCAAGTGATTGGGGGCGATGTGAGTGGTCCGCGAGAACCAGAACGCCGAGAGCCCCGTGAGAACGCGGCCCTTGTCCGGAATCGCCGTCGGCAGCACCACGTCGAAGGTCGAGATCCGATCGCTCGCGACGAGCAGCAAGCGGTCGTCGTCGAGCGCGAAGATCTCGCGCACCTTGCCGCTCGCGACGTGCACCGCCTCAGACACGAACCCGCTCCTCACGCCTCGTAGCGTGCAACCTCTGGAAGACGACATCGGTGTGACGGGTGAATGCCTCGAGGTCGAAGGCCTCGTCGAGATTCACGCGACCCGCGATCTCGCCATCACCGCGCACCAGCGTGCGGAAGTCGAGACCCTCGTCCCACGCGCGCAGGGCGTGGCGCTGGACCATGCGATAGGCGGTGTCTCGGTCGAGGCCGAACTCGACGAGGGCGAGCAGCAGGCGCTGGCTGAAGAAGAGTCCCCCAGTGACCTCGAGGTTCGCGCGCATACGCTCCGGGCGGACGACCAATCCCTCGATGAGCCAGGCGAAGCGATCGAGCATGTAATCCACGGCGAGGAATGAATCGGGCAGCACGACGCGCTCGGCCGAGGAGTGGGAGATGTCCCGCTCGTGCCAGAGAGCCACGTTCTCCAGGCCGACGAGCGCGTATCCCCGTACAAGCCGCGCCAGCCCGCAGATCCGCTCCGCCACGATCGGATTCCGCTTGTGCGGCATCGCGGAGGAGCCTTTCTGACCGCGGGCGAACGGCTCCTCCACTTCGCGCACCTCCGTTCGCGCGAGGTGCCGGATCTCGAGAGCGAAGCGCTCCAGCGACGACGCGACGAGCGCGAGCGAGGAGAGGAGCTCCGCGTGGCGATCACGCTGCAGGATCTGGGTTGAGCTCGGCGCCGGCTCGAGCCCGAGACTCTCGCACGCGAGTCGCTCGACCTCGGGTGGCGTCGCCGAATACGTGCCCACGGCGCCGCTCAGCTTTCCGACCCGCATGCCTTCGAGCGCGCTCTCCATGCGTCGCCGGTCCCGTGCGAGCTGAAAGGCCCAACCGGCCAGCTTCAAGCCGAACGTGGTCGGCTCGGCGTGCACACCGTGCGTTCGCCCAATGGTCAAAGTGGCGCGATGCTCGTCCGCTCGCGCGACGACCGCCGTCGCGGCGCGGTCGATCCCCTCGAGCACGAGATCACCGGCCCGGCGCACGGTCAGCGCCAGCGCCGTATCCACGACGTCGGAGGAGGTCAGCCCGTAGTGAAACCAGCGCCCCTCCGGGCCGAGGGCGAGCGCGACCGCGTCGACGAACGCGGCGACATCGTGGTTCGTGGTTCGCTCGAGCTCGGCGACGTGCTCGGGGGTCGGAGTCGTCGCCCTTGCGCGGATCGCCTCGGCGGAGCCCCGCGGAAGCGTGCCGACCTGCTCCCACGCGTCGAGAGCCGAGAGTTCCACCGCGAGCCACGTCTCGAGCTTCGTCTCCTCCGACCAGACGCGCGTCATCGCAGGTCGGGAGTAGCGCGGAATCACCGATGCGATTCTAGAGGTCGCCCCAGCGCGGCAGATTGTCGACCTCTTGGCACGAAGACGTATCCCATCTGTGCGCACTTCAGCGTTAGGCTTGAAGTGGGAGGAGGCCCGGGGTGGCCCCTCGGAACTTCCGGGGACTACGCCGGATGCAGCGAGACTGTCCTCCCTCCCGCCGCGTCTCGCGCGATGTCGTCTCGCCGCCGAGCTCCGTCGAAGGCGATCCGATCCGCGGCAGCGTACGCAGCCGCACGCGCGTCGGCGAGCGTCTCACCGAGACCCGTCACGTCCAGGATCCTGCCCCCGTTCGTCACCAGCCGGTCGCCGTGCAGCGCCGTCCCGGCATGGAAGACGAGGGCGCCCTCGGACTCCGCTTCGTCGACCCCGGCAATGGCCGAGCCGCGATCAACGCCCTCCGGGTAGGTGGCGGCGGCCAGCACCACCGTCACCGCCGCTCCCGGCAACGTCTCGAGCCGGATGCCCGCCAGCTCTCCTCCGGCCGCCGCCGCGAGCGCAGCCAGAAGATCACCCTCGAGGAGCGGCAGCAGCGACTGCGTCTCGGGATCGCCGAACCGGCAGTTGAACTCGAGCACGCGAGACCCGGCGGGCGTGAGCATCAGCCCGGCGAAGAGGAGGCCGACGAACGGCGTACCTCGTCGCCCGAGCTCGGCCAGCACGGGCCGGTGAACGAGCTCCAGCAGCTCCTCCGACGCGTCCGCGCCCATCCCGGGCACCGGCGCGTAGGAGCCCATGCCTCCGGTGTTCGGCCCGCGGTCACCGTCATATGCCCGCTTGAAGTCCTGGGCGGGAGCGAGGGCGATCGCGTCCGAGCCGTCGCAGATCGCGAAGGACGAGACCTCCGGGCCCTCGAGCAGCTCCTCGACGATGAACCCGCCGCCGAGCGTCGTGACCGCCTTCAAGGCGCTATCGAGCTCCGCGTCCGATCTGCACAAATGCACACCCTTGCCCGCGGCAAGGCCGTCGGCTTTGACCACGCAGGGCGGTCGCGCGACGGCCAGCTGTGTCGCCGTGGGGACGCCCGCGGCCGCCAGGACATCCTTGGCGAACGCTTTCGACCCCTCGATCGCGGCCGCGGCTCCGCTCGGTCCGAACACCGCGATCCCCGCCGGTCGGAGCACGTCAGCGACGCCACCCACGAGCGGCGCCTCAGGCCCGATCACCACGAGATCGATGTCGAGCGCATGGGCAAGCGCGAGGAGGCCCTCCGGATCCTCGGCCCGAATCGGGTGACACTCGGCGAGCCGTGCGATGCCCGGGCTTCCGGGCGCGGCATGGAGCTCGGTCAGGGACGGCGCCTGCGCGAGCTTCCAGGCGAGCGCATGCTCCCGCCCACCCGAGCCGACCAGAAGCGCTCGCACCGCGCGAGTCTATTGGCGCGGAACGCGCCCACCCCGGCACCCTCGGAAGTAATGTTCGTCCCATGGAGCACACCGACTTTCAAGACTGGCTCGACGCGTACATCGAAGCGTGGAAGACATACGACGAAGCCGCGATCGGAGAGCTTTTCAGCGCGGACGCCCGCTACCGGTATCACCCGTGGGAGGTCGACGACGCGGTTCAGGGCCGGGACGCGATCGTCACGAACTGGCTCGAGGATCGAGACGAGCCCAGCTTGTGGACGGCCGAGTACCGGCCGTGGGCGATCGACGGTGACCGAGCTGTGGCCGCCGGCGTCTCGCGCTATCTCTCAGCTGACGGCGAGACGGTCGAGCGCGAGTACCACAACGTGTTTCTCTGCCGCTTCGACGACGAGGGCCGCTGCTCCGAGTTCACCGAGCTCTTCATGAGACGAGACGACGCGTAGGGCGAGCCTCGCCCGCGATCGTCGGCGGAGCTAGACGGTTGATTCCGAATAACCGCACACGCGGCTGGTGGCTGCGAAGCGGCGCCTGGCACGACGATCGGCGACGACACGTATCCACCGATACGCGCCGTCACCGCTCCCCGCACCATGCTTGGTCGCAGCTATCCCCGCGTACACGCCTATTCGGAATCAACCATCTAGAGGGCGAGGCAAGCCTCGCCCCTACAAGGCCAGGACGTGCTCCCGCGCGGCGCCCGTTCCGACCAGCGTTACGGGCACCCCGAGCGCGCGCTCGACGAACGACACGTAGCTCTGCGCCGCGCGAGGCAGCGTCTCGGCGATCTTCTCCTGCCAGCCGAAGAGCGTCTCGAAGACCGGACGGCAGTGGTGAAAGTCGCTCTGGTGCGAGGGAAACTCCTCGGTCTCGGCGCCGTCGGGCAACGCGTAGCGAACGCAGACCGGAAGCTCGGCAAACTCGGAGAGGACATCGAGCTTCGTCAGCGCGAGCGACGTGATCCCGTTCACACGCACCGCGAAGCGAAGCGCCACGAGATCGAGCCATCCACAGCGCCGATCCCGGCCGGTCACGGTCCCGAACTCCTGGCCGATCTCACGTACCCGCTCATTCGCCGGTCCTTCGATCTCACTGGGAAACGGCCCCTCGCCTACCCGCGTCACGTACGCCTTCGCCACACCGAGAACCTCGTCGATGCGGTTCGGGCCGATCCCGAAGCTGACGGCCGCCCCCGCCGCGATCGGGCTCGAGGAGGTGACGAACGGGTACGTGCCGTGGTCGAGGTCGAGCAGCGTTCCCTGGGCGCCCTCGAAGAGGATGCGCTCGCCACCCTCGAGCGCCCGGTGGACGAGCAGCGAGGTGTCTGCGACGTACGGCGCGAGCCTCTCCGCGTAACCGAGCTGGGAGGCCACCACCTCCTCGATCGCAAAGGGCTCGAGGTCGTACACGCGCTCGAGCCACACGTTCTTCTCCTCCACCGCGAGCTCGAGCTTCTGGCGCAAGATCTTGGGATCGAGCAGGTCCTGAACGCGGATCCCGATGCGCGTGGCCTTGTCCGCATAGGCGGGGCCGATGCCGCGGCGGGTCGTTCCGATCTGAAGGCGGCCAAGACGTCGCTCTCGAGCGCCGTCCAACGCGACGTGCCAGGGCATGACGAGATGCGCGTTCCCCGAGACGAAGAGCACGCCTTCGGTCCGGTGGCCTCGCGCCTCGAGGTCGTCGAGCTCGGAGACGAGGACGGCCGGATCGACGACGCAGCCGGCGCCGATCGCGCTCGGCTTGCCAGCGACGATTCCGGACGGGATCTGGCGGATCTTGTAGGTCTCGCCAGAGACGACGATCGTATGCCCCGCGTTGGGGCCACCCTGGTAGCGGCAGACGAGGTCGGACTCCTGCGCGAGCAGGTCGACGATCTTCCCTTTCCCCTCGTCGCCCCACTGCGCGCCGACGATGACCGTGGCGGGCACGTGGGGCAGTGTCGCACGTCCCGTTGGAGGTCAGGCGCGAGCTGCGAGCGCAGGCTCCGACTCCTCGAGAGCAATCGCATCGACCGTCGCCACCGCCGGCAGGCCGTGCGGGCAGCTCGACTCCACGCCGCCGCGCGAGCCGGCGATCTCGTCTGCCCGCCCGCCGAACTTGCGCACAGCGGCAAAGAGGGGGATCGCTCCTGCCGTCGCGAGCCCGCCGACGACGAACGCCGAGGCGACCGAGCGCGCCTCGCCGAGCGCGCCCAGTCCGACCTGCGCGCCGACACCGCCGGCGCCCGAGACCATCGAGTCGAAGGAGACGACCGTCGCGCGCTGCTCGGAGGGAACGAGCTGATGGAGGTACGCCTGGCGGACGGGGCTCGTCACTCCGAGCCCGGCCGTGACGAGGAGCAAGGCGGGAAGCGCGATCCAGAACGAGCCCGCGATACCGAGGACGATCGCCGCTCCCGTCTGAACAGCCCCGGCGATGAGAAGCAGAGTGGTGCGCCGACCGCAACGCTGAGATGCCACGCTCACCACCTGATTCCCGACGATAGTCGACAGGGCGATGGCGGCCGCGACGACCCCGACGACCCAGACTGCGTCTGACTCGAGGAGGTCGAGCAGGTAGGGCTGGGACGCATAGAACGCCCAGCTCAAGAAGCCCAGCTGCAGGAACGACGCGAGCATGAGCAGGCGGAGTGGCCGTTGCCCCCAGCCGAAGGCGACTCCGGCGCGCGCGTTTCTCGCGATCTCCGCCGGCAGCTGCCCCCGCGGAACGCGACGAGGAGTGAAGCCGACATCGTGCATCACGACGAAGGCCACCACGAACACCGTCACGAGCAGAGCCGATCTGAGGACGTACGGAATGCTGAGGTCGATCTGCCCCAGGAAGCCGCCCCCGATGGTCCCGACCAGCATCGCCGACCCGGTCACCTGCGAGCCGCGCGCGAACACGCGATCGAGGACGCCGCTGTATCCCGTCGCTGCGAGGGCATCGACGAGCCACGCCTCCATCGCTCCCGAATAGAAGGTGAAGCCGAGAGCCATGAGCACGGACGCGATCGCGAACGCGATCACGCCGGCATCGATCTCCGCGAGCCCCACGTAGGCGAGCGTCGAAACGCCGAGCACGGACACGCTGAGCAGGAACGACATCCGGCGTCCGAGCGTGTCCGCGACGACGCCCGTCGGGATCTCGAACAGCACCGTGCCAAGCGAGAACGCGGCGTTGGCGACGAACACCTCGAAGAAGCCGAGCCCCGCGTCGAGCAGGAACAGCGTGTTGACGCCCCAGATCGCGGCCGCCGAGAGCGTGTACAGGCCCGCGAGCGTGTAGTAGCCCGCGATCGTCCTCGCGCTCGACGGGACGGGAGCTTCGGCGGCGACGCTCACGACGTCACCCAGCGTAGTGACGAGGCCTAGGGCCCCAGCCTAGACCCGGCGCCTATGCGACTGCGAGATCGGCGAACTTCGCGTACCGGCGCAGGAAGGAGAGCTTCACCATGCCGGTCGGGCCGTTTCGGTGCTTGGCGCAGATCACCTCCGCGATTCCCTGCTGGTCGGACTCCTCGCCCAAGTAGTACTCGTCTCGGTAGACGAAGAAGACGAGGTCCGAATCCTGCTCGAGACTCCCGGATTCTCTGAGGTCGGAGAGCAGCGGGCGCTTGTCCTGGCGCTGCTCGACCGCGCGCGAGAGCTGCGACATCGCGAGGATCGGCACGTCGAGATCGCGGGCCAGCACCTTGAGCGCGCGGGAGATCTGCGAGACCTCCTGCACGCGGTTCTCCGCGCTCGATCCCGACGTCATCAGCTGCAGGTAGTCGACGACGATGAGGCCGAGATTCGGCTCGCGCGACTTCAGCCGGCGCGCCTTCGAGCGGAGCTCCATCATCGTGGTCGAGCCCGTGTCGTCGACCCAGATAGGCGCCTTCATCAACCTGTCGCAAGCAGTCGTCAAGCGCGGCCAGTCCTCGGGAGCAAGCCGCCCGGTGCGAAGCCGCTGCGACTCGACCTTCCCCTCGCTGCACATCATCCGCTGCGTCACCTCGGCCTTCGACATCTCGAGCGTGAAGAGCGCGACCGGCGTCCCATGCCGCACCCCCAGGTTCGCCGCGATGCAAAGCCCGAGCGCCGACTTTCCCATCGAGGGCCGCGCCGCGAGGATGATCAGGTTGCCGGGCTGGAAGCCCGAGGTGATGAGGTCGAGCTCGCGAAAGCCGCTCGGAGTGCCGGTGACCTCGACTCCCAGCTCCACCAGCTGGGAGATGCGCTCGAAGCTCTCCTTGAGGAGCGTCTCGATGTGGGAGAAGTCGCTCGTGACGCGCTGCTGGCCGAGCTCGAACACCATCTGCTCGGCTCGGTCGACCAGGTCCGCGACCTCGCCGGGCCGCTCTTGTCCGAGGCGGGTGATCTGCTGGCCGGTGCGAACGAGGCCGCGCAGGGTCGCCATCTCCTTGACGATGCGCGCGTAGTGCTCGACGTTCGACGTCGAGGGGACGAGCGCGGCGAGCTCGGCCACCTTCGCCTGGCCGCCGATCGCATCCAGCTCCCCTCGCTCGTCGAGCTCGTTCGAGAGCGTGATCGCGTCGACCGGCTCGCCCTTCGCCCACAGGGCGAGCGAGGCGCGGAAGAGCTTCCCGTGGCTCTCGCGATAGAAGTCGGACGCGTCGAGGATCTCTGAGACCGTGCCCACGGCCGTGGGCGAGAGCAGCATCGCGCCCAGCACGGACTCCTCGGCTTCGAGGTTTTGCGGCGGGACGAGCGCGCTCAGTCGCTCGGGTGTCAGTGGTTGAGTTCGGGCCATAGGTGCGGGAGTCAATCCGTCAAAGACACGTCCGTCCAATCCAGTCCCTGTGAGCGCGGAAGCCCCTCACTGCAGCGAGAAGAGAACAGACGTTCTCATGTTATCCCCGACACCGGACGCTCTTTGGACAGGTTCGGCCGAGTTGTCCAGGCGGAAACAGCCGCTGCGAGCGGGAAGTTCCGATAACGCTCAACAGGCATGTGGAGAGAGTCGTGGACGGCGCACGAACAGCGGGCGACAGGCACCCTGCGGGTGCGGGCGCCTGTCACCGCAGGTGACTGGCGCCTTGCGTTTTCGACTGCCGCTACGCGGGCGCTGGCTCGTCGCGCTCGGCCGGCACGGAGCTCTCGGGCCCGTCCTCTTCGGGCTCGTCCTCGGCGAGCTCCCCCTCCTCGATGACCTCTCGGACCACCGACTCGGCCTCTGAGTGCTCGGCCGCAGCGGCGGCGGCTGCCTCCGCCTCGGCTGCCTCGAGCGCCGCGAGCTCCTCCTCGGGCGGCAGCTCCCCGCCTTCGGGGACGACCAGCGTCCTCACCTCGACCTGCACGTCCTCGAAGAGCTCGATCGGGATCGCGTAGCGGCCGATGCGCTTGATCGGGTCGATCCCGATCTTGCGCCGGTCGACCCGCACCTTGTGCTCGGCCCAGATCCTGTCAGCGATGTCCGTGGGCGTCACCGAGCCGAACAGCGAGCCGGTCGGGCCGGACTTGACGTCGAACCGAAGCTCGGCCTTTCCGAGCAGCTCGGCGATCTCCTGCGCCTGCTCAGTGCTGCGCGCTTCGCGCGAGGCGCGCTGCGCCTCGACGCGCTCCAGCTCCGTCACGCGAGCGGGCGTCGCCGCCTCGGCGAGCCGCCGCGGCAGCAGGTAGTTCCGCGCATAGCCGCGAGCGACATCGACCACGTCGCCGCGCAGCCCGAGCTTCTCGACGTCCTTGAGCAGGATGATCTGCATCCGCGCTACTGGGAGACGTAGGGCAGGAGGGCCATCTCCCGCGCGCGCTTCACGGCGCCGGCGACCTGCAGCTGATGACGCCGGCACGCGCCGGTGATGCGCCGCGAGCGGATCTTGCCCTTCTCCGAGATGTAGCGGCGGAGCTGGGCGAGATTCTTGTAGTCGACCTCCGCCACCTTGTCGCGGCAGAGGTGACAGCTCTTCCTCCTCCCGGGCGCGGTGGTCGGCCCGGTGCGTCTGCGCTGTTGCGGTTTCTTGCCGGCCATCGCTTAAAACGGAATGTCGTCGTCGGCGGGCGAGGGTGGGAAGTCGGCCCCTCCGGCGCTCGCGGTCGCCCCTGCAGGCACGTACTGCGCAGCGCCCTGCTCCTGGTCTGAACGACTGTCGAGGAACTGCACGCTCTGCGCCACGACGTCCACCTTCGACCGCTTGCTACCGTCCTGAGCCTCCCAGGAGCGCCAGTCGAGCCGGCCGTCGATGCCGATGCGGCGACCCTTCGCCAGATGCTGCGAGAGCATCTCCGCCTGGTTGCCGTACACCTTGACGTCGAAGAAGTTGGGCTTGTCCACCCAGCTGCCGGCGTCGTCCTGCTGACGCCCGTTGACGGCGACACCCATCTCGAGGACGGGCGTGCCGGACGGGAGGTGACGAAGCTCCGGGTCGCGCGTCAGGCGCCCCACGAGAATCACACGGTTCAAGTCTCCAGCCATTTCGCTTACTCCTCCTCTTCCTCGATCTGCTCGTCGACGTGCCCGTCGACCGGCCCGTCCACTGGGGATGCGGTCTCTGCATCCTCGCGGGTCGGAGAGCCCACCGCTACCGGCCGGGAGGGACTCCCCTCGATCCGACGTGTCGCCATATGACGAAGGACGCCGTCGTCGATGCGAAGCACGCGCGAGATCTCGTCCAGCGTGCCCGCGTCGCAGCTGAACTGCAGCAGGTGATAGATGCCGTCCCCTTTGTGCGCGATCTCGTAGGCGAGCTTGCGCCTGCCCCACACGTCGTGCACGTCCCAGGAGCCGCCGGCCCTGTCGACCAGCTCGCGCGTGCGCGCGACGACCTCGCCCTGGCGGCCCTCCTCCAGATCCGGGTCGAGCAGCAGCAGAATCTCGTACTCGGTCACAGGTTCCCGTGTCTCCCTTCGGTCTGAGTCGGCCTCGCCGGATCCGACACCGCCGGGAACGGGCGTGTGAGATGCGAGGCAGGAAGCCGCGGGATGGTAGCAGTCGGCGTGCGGCCAGACGCGAGGCAGTAGGGGCCGGGCATGCCCTTTTCCTCCTGTGGAAGCAATGTTTCGGTATTGGCACGATCCGCCCTTGACCACAAACGCCGGCGCTCGACCTGCGATCCCCTCCCCAGGACTGGGCCGTTGCCGGCTAGCGCCCTCTGAATGCCGGCGGGCGCTTGCCGAGGAAGGCCTGGACGCCTTCGGCGAAGTCCTCGGTCGACGTCGCCGCCTGCTGGAGCTCCGCCTCGAGCGCGAGCTGCTCCTCGAGCGACGCCGTGTACGCGTGCTCGAAGAGCTCCTTCGTCATCGCGACTCCCCGCGTAGGAAGGTCTGCGTACCAGGAAGCGAGCTCCCCTACACGCGGCGGGAAGTCGTCCGCCGCGACGACCTCGGACACGAGACCGAAGCCGAGCGCCTCGTCCGCCTCGAGCCGTCGGTTCGAGACCATCCACTCGAAGGCCTTGGCGAAGCCGAGCAGCCGATGGACGAACCAGGATCCGCCGGCGTCGGGGATCAACCCGATGCCGATGAACCCCGGCACGAACGTCGCCTGGTCGGAGGCGATGCGGACGTCGCACGCGCAGGCGAGCGAGAGACCGGCGCCCGCGACCGGGCCGTTGATCGCGGCGATCACCGGCTTCTCGAGCGCGCGGATCGCGCGGATGTTCGGGTGGTACGTGCCCTCGAGCGCATCCCCGATCCCGCCCGGGAGCTCGGAGAACTCCTTCAGATCCTGCCCCGAGCAGAAGCCCCGACCGGCGCCGGTGATGACGACTGCGCGCACCTCCGGAGCCGCTGCTTGGTCCAGCGCCTCGCGGAGAGCGGCGTGGAGCGCGCGGTTGAACGCGTTGAAGACCTCGGGCCGGTTGAGGGTGATCGTGAGCACCGCTCCGGCCCGGGCGGTCATAACCTCGGGCATGGGGAGAGCCTAACGGCGGGGACGAAAGAGGTAGGCGACGAGCGCGCCCGCGGCGAGCCCTGCCAGGGCGATGCGCGTGACGTCGACCGCGGGCTCGAACCGCACCTCTCCGTCCTTCACGACGTACACGCCGACGCCGCGGAAGCGAAGACCGAATCCCGCCCCGCCACTCGTGCCGCCGCCTCCACCCCAACCACCGCCGACCGCAGCCACCGGGATCACCGTGACGCCGTCTCGCTCGACCGGGTCGCCGACGACGCGGCGCACCGAGAGCGCGTCCTGCAGGCCCTTGCTCATCTCGTCGTGGTTCACGCCTTCTCCCGATTCAGGAAGGCGCGAACGGCGTCCTGCGCCTCGTCACCCATCATCGACATCGCCAGCCAGTCTCGGGCATGGCCAACCGTCTGGTGCCAGGCGAAGTCACGCCAGACGTTCAGCTGCTGCTTTGCGTAGCGCGTCGTCTGAGGGAGCGTGGCTGCGAGCTTCTCGACCAGCTCGTCGACGACTGCGTCCAGCTCCGCCTCGGGCACCGCGCGGTTGACGAGCCCCCACTCCACTGCCTGCGCCGCGGGAACCTCGTCGCAGAGGAAGACGATCTC
>JACCTK010000162.1 GCA_013812465.1 Actinomycetota bacterium | reverse complement strand
GCACGAAGGAGCCGACCACGACGACGATCAGGTTGACCGCCAGGGCGATGATTCCCGTGTACAGCGTGACCTCGGTGTCGAAGCCGAAGTTGGAGAGCGCGTACTGGGCCACGCCGAAGTGCTCCTTGCCGGCCGCCGGGTTTGGCGTGTCATAGACCATCAGCATCCCCGCGACGAGGCCCGCCGCCAATCCGGCCGGCAGCGCCCAGCGGTGCGCGAACGTGCGCCACAGGCCGAGCACGAGCGCCGGCAGCGTCTGCAGGATGATCACCCCGCCGATCAGCTGAAGGTCGATCGAGAACTGCGGATCGAGCGCGAGGACGACGAGCAGCGCCCCGGCCTTGACACCGATCGAGGTGATCCGAGCCACACGTGCCTCCTGCGGCGTTGCGGCGCGGGTCGTCGCCGATCGGCGCGACCCCCGCGGCGATCGCCATGTAACCGAGCAGCGCGAGCAGGCCGAGCATGAGCGTGTAGGCGGGCAGCGCCACCATGTTCCGCTTGATCGTGTTGCGGCCCCGAGCCGCGAGCACGCCCGTCATCGTGTGCGGATAGAGAAACAGCGCGAGCGCCGACCCGAACGCGAGCGACGAGTAGCCGAGCGTTGCCGCGTCGCTCAGCACGATGCCGTCGTTCGGGACCTCTTCGGTTGCGAACTTTTCCTCCGCCGCGGCGAAGATGTCGTCGCACCCGCCGAGATTGATCGGGATCACGATGACCGCGACGGTCACGACGATGTAGATCAGCGTGTCCTTGACGAACGCGATCAGCGCCGGCGCCCGCAGCCCGTGTAGATGTCGCCGCCGAGCAGGAACCAGGTGATCCAGCCGCCGAACTTCCGACCGCGGAGCCCCCACTCGTCGAGGTCATCGAGCGACTGAGCCTTGCGCCAGCGCGCGGCACCGAAGCCGAGCGCGCTGACGAGCAAAAAGAGCGCGACGACGATCGCGAGCTCGAGCTCGTTGATGTCGCCGTTCAATGGCGGAAGGCAGACTGCGCTGGAGCGGCGTCGCGGTTGCGGAGGTCTCGACGCAACTCATACGGCGCGCGGCTGACCTGGCGGCGCGCCACGTATTACGCGCGTTCGACGCCGTGCAGCTCGCGGCAGCGCTCGCGGTGCGAGAGGCCGAGGGGACCCGGTTCGCCTGCTGGGACGACGAGCTCAGACAGGCCGCCCGCTCGGAGAATCTGACGCTCGTCCCACGCTAACCTCCTTCACCTGCGATGAAGCCGAGAATCGTTGCAGCGAGCGTTGCAGCGCAACGCCACGAGGTTGGCTCTACGAAGCAGGTCAGGGCCGAATCGGCTCCTGTCTACGGCACTGAAAGGTCACAGATTCGAATCCCTGCCGGGCGCGCTGAGTCGGTCCGCTCGAATGCCTCGACTTTCCTGTACCTACCTGCGGGAGCGCCGTCGGCTCTGGATCAGCGCGTGGTTGAGGATCGTCTCGTCGTCGTTCTCCCCAGAGACCACGACGATCTTGTTCCAGGCGCCCGGGTGGACGACTGTATGCGACGAAGTCCGCAAGGAAGAAATCTCGTTAGGAGATGGCTGAGCCGATGTCAGACGACGACCGAGCCCTGCCCAGGCGCGGGGTCGTGGTCGTGGTCGACAGCGTCCTCGGCGAAGGACTCGACGGCGGTATCGACGTTGCCGTCGTTGATGTTGTTCGCGAGGTGCTCTTGGGCCGCGATGTTGTCGGCGTTGTGAGGGTCAGGTATTCCGTGCGGGCGTAGGGCAAATCTCGATGGTGGTTGTGTAAGTCGTGTCGGTCATGCCGCGGAGCTCGCCCCGGAGTTTGTCGATGCCGAGCCTGATTCGGCCCTTGACGGTGCCGACCGGCATGCTGAGTTGCCTGGCGATCTCGCTGTGGCTGAGCCCTGCGAAGAAGGCGAGCTCGATGGCCCGGAACTGACCTTGTGGGAGTGTCTTGAGCGCCGCCCGGACCGATGCGGCTTCCTCGCGCCTCGCGGCTTCGAGGTCCGTGTGCTCGGGAGCCTCGTGGGTTTCCTCAAGCCCTGCGTCGCTTGTGTGTTCCCGTGATCGGACAGCTTGTCTTCTAATCGCATCGAGAGCTCGGTAGCGCACGATGCCAAGCACGAATGTGCGGACGCTCCCGCGGGCGGGGTTGTAGCTCCCGGCGCCACGCCAGAGGCTGAGGAACGCCTCCTGCACAATTTCCTCGGCGGCCTCACGGCTGCGGACCATTCGCAGCGCGACCCCGAGCGCGGCCCGCGCGTGCCGGTCGTACACGACGAGGAACGCGTCGTGGTCGCCTCGCGCAACGAGGCGCATCAGCTCGGATTCCGTCCGCGACACCGAGAGGGCGGCGGGCGGAGGGGTAAGACCAGGCTGTTGGGCGACGGTCGCCACGAGGGCAATTCCTTGGGTTGCTGACTGCTTCACCCCTTATTCGCCCGAAACACCCAAATAGATGTCGCTTTCTGGCATCCTGCCGCTCATAATCTTCGCAAATTGCGAAAATTAGGTGGGAAACCGATAGCGGATTCTCGTCCAAACGCCTGCTTTGCGAGAACCCCGGTCAGGTACGGTTTGGCTATGCGCGCGACAACACTTCGGTTCGATGACGAGCTCTGGGCTGTCATCGAAGCCGAGGCGCGCGAGTGTGGCGTGAGCGCAGCGCAGTTCGTCCGCGACGCTACGGTGATGCGCGCCACGGTCGAG
>JACCTK010000157.1 GCA_013812465.1 Actinomycetota bacterium | reverse complement strand
TCGGGACCGAGGATTCCGAGGACGCGGCGGCCTGGTTGACGCGTGAGATCCACATCGTCCAGCCGAAGCTCATGATCGTCATGGGCGAGCGCTCGGTCGAGTTCCTGAACGACCTCCGCTTCCCGCTTTCCGACCCCGTAGATCCCGCCGCCGTCGGCCTGCTGCAGCGATTCACCCCCACGATCGAGGCGCTCGTCACGCCCGACGTGGACGGGTCGCTCGATGACCAGTCGGCCAAGACCGGGTTCTGGAACGCTTTCAAGGCGCTCGGCCCCTGGTGGTCGGAGCAACCTCCTTACTGATCTCGCGCCGCCGGGCACTCGCGCTCGCGGTGCTGGTCGGCGGGCTCGTGGTGTTCGGGGCGGTCGCGTCCCGTCTGCCGGGGCTGTCCCAGGACGGCGCGATCTTGTTCGCGAGCCTCGTTGTCCTGCCGGCGTTCACCGCCACTGCCTGGCTGGCGCTGCCGCTCGCTCGCGCTCGCGACTGGTATCTCCTAGGCGCTGCCGCGATCGTGGGACTGACATCGCTCGGCCTCGACATCCTCGGGCTCGACGAGCTCGCCAACGCGGGGAAGCTCGTGTGTTACATCCTCTTCGGGTTCTGGTTCCTTTCCTTGTTCGAGGCGCTCTGGTGGCTTGCTCTCGTGGCGTTCCTCGTTCCGTGGGTGGACATCTGGTCCGTAGCCGCCGGGCCTACTCAGTACGTGACCGAAGAGAGGCCCGGGATCTTCGAGGGGGTCTCCGTCGCGCTCCACGTCCCCGGTGAGACGGGCACGGCGAATATCGGACCGCCCGACTTCATCTTCTTCGCGCTCTTCCTCGGCGCCGCCATGCAGTTCCGACTGCGCGCTGGTTTGACCTGGATCTCGATGACGGCTTTCCTCTCCCTGACCTTGCTCCTCGTGTACTACTGGGACACGTCCGGTCTGCCGGCGTTGCCCGCAGTCTGCCTCGGCTTTCTCCTCTCCAACCTCGACTTGATCTGGCGCGAGGCCAGCGCGGCATACGCCGCTCGAGGGCAGGAGGCCAAGTAACTGTTACAAGGCGCTCTTCTCGAGGAGCGTGACGGACTCCACGTGCGGGGTGTGCGGGAACATGTCGACCGGGCGGCAGCGAACGAGCTCGTAGCCGAAGTCCTCCAGCAGCACCTTGACGTCCGACGCGAGCGTGGTGGGGTTGCAGGAGACATAGACGATCTTCGGCGCGCCGAGCTCGCCCAGCCGCCGAAGCGCCTTGCCTGCGAGCCCCGCGCGCGGAGGATCGACGACGACGACATCGGGGGCTCCCGCCTCCTCGACGAGCTCCTCGACGGTCTGGCCCACGTTCCCGGCGTAGAACTTCGCGTTCTCGACCCCGTTCAGCTCCGCATTCTCGATGGCGCAGGCGACCGCCTCCTCGGAGATCTCCAGACCCCAGACCATCCTGGCGTCCGGGGCGAGTGAGAGTCCGATGGTGCCGGTCCCGCAGTAGAGGTCGAAGACGTTCTCGGCGCCGGTCAGGCCCGCGAACTCACCGGCGATGGCGTAGAGCCGCTCGGCCATCTCGGTGTTCGTCTGCAGGAACGCTCCAGGACGGACCCGTACGCGCAGCCCGAGGAGCTGCTCCTCGATCGCCTCTTCCCCCCACAGCAGCTTCGTCGGCACGTTCGTCTGCTCTGCCGGCGTGTCGTTCACCGCCCAGTGGATCGAGCGCACCTCCGGGAAGCGCCGGAGCACGTCCACGAAGTACCCGGTCTCGAAGCGCTCGCCGGGCGCCGTGACCAGCACGACGAGGGCCTGGCCAGTGTTTCGGCCTTCACGGAAGACGAGGTGGCGGAGGTACCCCTCACCATTCGCTTGGTAGTACGGCTCGAGCTTCTCCTCGCGCGCCCAGTCACGCACCGCTTCTCGGACGGAGTTGCCGAGGTCGGTGGTGAGCAGGCACACGTCCAGTCCGATCACCTCGTCCCAGCGGCCCGCCCGATGGAACCCGAGGTCGATGCCGTCCTCGCCGGCGGTGAACGAGTACTCGAGCTTGTTTCGGTAGTGGTAAAGGGACGCGGCGGGGACGATCGCCTCGACGGGCGGTTCGGCGATTCTCCCGATACGGACGAGGGAGTCGCGCACCTGCTGCTCCTTGGCGGCCACCTGCGCGTCGTAGTCGAGATCCTGGAAACGGCATCCGCCGCAGATGCCGAAGTGCGGGCACGGCGCCTCGACGCGCTCGGGGCTCGGCTCGAGGACTGCCTGGGCAGTCGCTTCGGCGAACCCGCGCTTGATCTTCGTCACCCGCGCGCGAACGCGGTCCCCCGGAAGCCCTCCGCGAACGAACACGACGAACCCGTTGAGCCGCGAGACGCCATTCCCGCCGTAGGCGAGCGAGTCGATCTGGAGCTCGAGCTCCTCACCTCTCCGAACGGGCGCGGCCACATCGGCCAGGGTAGCCGTGGAACGATTGGCACGAACTCGTCGCGCTTACAGGGACAGGCACTGTGAAGATGGCCGTCTGCGACTCAGCCGCGCGTCCACGCCGACAGCGCCTCTTCTTCTGGCGTTACTGGAGAACCGAGACGTAGACAGTCCGCTCGCGCGGGCCGTCGAACTCACAGAAGAAGATCCCTTGCCACGTTCCGAGCACGAGCTCGCCGTTGTCGCCCAAGGGCACCACGACACTCGGCCCCATCAACGAAGCGCGAACGTGCGTTGGAGCATTCTCCTCGCCCGGCTCGTGGTGCTGCCACGGCCAGCCGTCCTCGACCATGCGCTCGAGTGCCGTCTCGTGGTCGCGCGCGACCGCTGGATCCGCATGCTCGTTGATTGTCACTCCGGCCGTCGTGTGCGGCACGTACACGACGATCGCGGACCCGTCCTCACCGGACACGGCCTCGCGCACGTGACCAGTGATGTCGACGAGCTGGCTCCGCCGCTCGGTTCGAAGCCGAAGCTCGTGCATCAGAGGGCGCCGAGCCTCGCCCCTACAAAGCGCGGCCGGCGGCGGGAGGAGCTCCGGCCTCGAGCGCGCTCTCGCCACTCGCCGAGCGGCTCAGGTACTCCTCGACGTGCAGAAGGTTGTCGCGTCCCCGCTCGACGATCGCCAGAAGCTCGGTCATCGACGCGACCTCCTCGCGCTGCTCCTGCAGGAACCAATGCAGGAACTGCTCGCCGACGAGCTCTCCCTCCTCGCGCGCGAGCTTGACGAGCTCGACGATCTGGTCCGTGACGCGCTTCTCCTGCGCGAGCGCGAGCTTGACGGGCGCAACGGCGTCCGAGAAGTCGGTCTGCGGCGCCTCGACGCCCGGCGTCACGACTCGCTCATCCGAGTCGAGGAGATACTGGACCATCATCATCGCGTGGTTTCGCTCCTCCACGGCTTGCCGATAGAAGTGAGCGGCAAGTTGTGGGAGGGTCTCCGCGTCGTAGTAGGTCGCAATTGCGATGTACTGCTGTGATGCCGCGAACTCGTACCCGACCTGCCCGTTGAGAGCGTCCGCGAAAGTGGCCATGACGCGACTCTATCGCGCCGCCCAGGTAGAGCCAGACATGTCTGCCTCGACAACCGCCCAGCATCCTTCCGTGGCCGGAATCCCCGTGACGGTGGTCTCGTAGCGCGGTGTCGTTCGAGGACCATGTCCGCGCGGCTCTCGACGAGCTTCCACCCAATCTCGCGCAGGCGCTTCGGAACGTCGCAGTCGTCGTCGAGGACGAGCATCCTGACGATCCTGATCTCTTCGGCCTCTATCACGGCGTCCCGCTGCCAGAGCGCGGCGACATGAGCGGACTGCTCCCCGACAAGATCTCGATCTACCGAGTCCCGCTCGAGGAGACCTTTCGCGACCCGGAAGAGCTGCGCGAGGAGATCCGAATCACGGTCTTGCACGAGCTCGCGCACTATTTCGGCCTCGACGAGGACCAAATCTCAGAGCTGGGATACGACTGAGAGCACGAGGTTTGGACCGGTTCCCCGTCGGGAATGCAGCGGTCATGACGGTCGTTTCCCAAAGCATGACGCCAGATCAGATCCATAACGAGATCGAGCGCATCTCGGAGGAGCGCCAGGACCTCTGGCACACGCTCTCCGGAGGGCTCGATCCTGCGGTGAAGGAAGAGATCGCTGAGCTCGACGCGCGCCTGCAGGAGCTCTGGCAGGCCCTTCGCATGGAGAAGGCGCGGCTTCGCTTCGGCGAGCGCGAGGACATCGTCCGCCGGGCACGCGCCGAAGAGCGGCTCGAGCGCGCGGCCTAAACCCTTCGTTGCAGGAGAACGCGGGGCGCGCGCATATCATCGTCGAGTGCCCCTTTTTGGTCGACGAGAGGTAGCCCAGCCGGTTTCGATCGACGCCGAGTACGACCGCTTGCGCGCGATTCGCATCGCAGCGGAAGATGAGCTCGGCAGGCTCCGCAAGGAGCTGACCGATCGCGTCGCGTCGGTTGAGAAGAAGGAACGCCAGCTCGCAGACACGATCGCCAAGGCGAGCCGGGGCAACATGTCGTCCTTGCCGGCGGGCGCCGACGAGGCGCTCGTCCACGCGCAGGTCGGGCTCGCTGCACGCGCTCAGGAGCTGAGCCGTCGCGAGAACGAGCTTGCCGGCCGCGAGCGCGCCATCGTCAGAGAGGAGGCTGATCTCGCTCGCAAGACCGGAGCTCCGGACGCGGAGGCCCGCCTCGCGCAGATCGAGACGCGCCTCGCGAATCTCCAACAGGCCGAGAAGGCATTCATCCGAACGCAGGCCGAGCTTGCCGCCCGGAGCGACGAGCTAGCCCAGCGCGAGCTCGCCCTTCTCGAGCACGGACGGGCGATCGAGCGGGCGGCCGGCGCCGGCGGCGAGGGCACGACGGCTGTAGCCGCGGGGATGAGCCGTGCCGAGCTCGACGAGCTCGACGAGCGCCTCCGGCGACTCGAGCAACAGACGCGCACCGCCTCGTCCGAGCGCTCGTTCGGAGACGGCCTGCGGACGCTCGAGCGCAAGGGAGTCGACGGACAGACGTAGCTCGCTGGGGTGTAGCTTCAGTCAAACCACTGGTTACACTTGACCCGGCTTAGGGGCGTTAGCTCAGCTGGGAGAGCGCCGGCTTTGCAAGCCGGAGGTCGCCGGTTCGATCCCGGCACGCTCCATCTGGAATTTGCAGGGATTTCGTATAGCGGGAAGCCTAGCCGCTCTCCTGCATCCCGCGTACATCCCGCACGCGCTTCCGCTCCACGGTCAGATAACGGCCCAAAGCCGCAGCTGCCTGCTTAGAGCTCCCGGGATATAGGTGTCCGTAGCGGCGCCAGACGAGCGTGGCGTCCGGTTGTCCGTTGCGGTCGGTGTGCCCGAGTGCCTCGGCGATCTGGAGCGGGTTCGCACCGGCAGCGATCATCAGCGACGCGAACGTGTGCCGCAGATCGTGAAACGTAACGCCGCTGTAGTGTCCGTCCGGATCGCGCTCGCCGAGCCCGGACCGGATGGCGGCCTTCCGGAAAACACGCTCCATGAAGTTCTCGCTGCGCCACATACCGCCCCCCGGCGCCGGGAAGACGAGCGACGCGCCGAGTCGGCGAGCGAGGAGCTGCTCGCGTACGACCTGCACCGCCTCGGCGCACAGGTACACGCGCCGGCGCTTCCGGCTCTTTGTCCGTGTCGGCTGGCCTAGATAGGCGCCGCGAGAGACTAGGACGTGATCCTCGTCGAGGTGTACTTCCGTGTCGCGCAGAGCGAAACACT
>JACCTK010000151.1 GCA_013812465.1 Actinomycetota bacterium | reverse complement strand
ACCTCGGGCACGAACGCGCCGGCCTGCAGATAGCCGCGCCGCTCGAGCTCGAAGAGGTAACCCTCGGCGCAGATAACCGGCCCCTCGTCGAGCCGCTCCAGGAGACCTTGGCTCACGCGCCCATCATGTCAGAACGAATCAGCTCGACTATCGGCTCGAGGTCGGGCGGGACCGTCTCCCCCGCGTCCGTGAAAGGAACGCGCTCGCGGACGAGCTCGTAGGCGCGAGCCGTTCCGACCCCGAGGGCAGGAGATCCGCGCAGGTCGACGGCCTGGGCGGCGATCGTCAACTCGATGGCGACGACGCGCGCGCCGAGACTCACCATCTCCGCGAGCCGCCGGGCGCCGAGCGGCGCCATCGTCGTCCGGTCCTCGATGCCCTCGTGCTGCGTCGTCGACGCGAGCTCGAAAGACACGGGTTGGGCCAGGAGACGCGCTTCAGCGACGATCCCTTGCACCGTGGCGCCGAGCTCGCTGAGCCCAGGCTCGGCGAGATGGGGACGCGCAGCGAGCCCCTCCGGAAGGCCGGTGAGCGGGGCCTGCAACAGCTTGAGCGCCCGCTCGGCGGCGCTCGTCAACGCCGGCGCCAACGCGATGCGGAGAAAGTCGAGCGCCGCTGCGAGGGGCACGATGTCGAAATTCCCGGCCGCGATGACCCGCCCTGATGAGCTCGCGACGACCGGGTTCCCCTGATGCGCGTTAAGCTCGACGGCAAGGACGCCCTGCACATAGCCGAGAGCGTCGCGTGCGGCGCCGTGCACCTGCGGCAGCGTCCGAAACGTGAGCGGATCCTGGAGATTGCGTGGCTCCGCGCTCCAGAGATAGCTGCCTTCCAGGAACCGGCGCAGACGCCGAATCGTCAGCTCGAGGCCAGGGTACGGGCGCGCCTCCGACACCGCTTCGTCGATCAGACCCGGATTGGCTGCAAACGCCTCGAGGTCGAGCGCGCCCGCGACGTCGAGCGTGTCGAGCAATGTCTCGCAGTCCGAGACGGCCAGCGCGGCCAGCCCAGTCGAGAACGCGTTGTTGTCGACCAGCACCAGCGCTTCGCCGGCAGCGAGCTCGAAGTCGCCGAGCAGCCCTTCGACGAGATCGGCGTTCGCGGCGAGATCGGCCTGTCCGACCGAGCCGAGCATCCGCACGGGCGTGGAGGCGCCCTCGTTGAGCCGGTCGACGAGGAGCTGCGCGAGCTCGGGCCGAACGCCCGGATACCCCTGCGCGAGCCCGTTGGCGAGCTTCACCGTCGTCGCCCGAACGACGTCCTCCGGCGCATTCGGCCCCTGCGCGACGAGATGACCCCGAATCAGCTGCCGGTTGAAGCGCGCCTGATCCTCCTCGATCGCGAAGCGCTTCCGCATCCCGACCCCGGTCGAGAACCCGTAGACCTGCTGGCCTGACGCGAGCGCCTCCTCGACAACGGCTCGCGAGGCGCGCATCGTCTCGACCGCGACAGGCGCCAGTTCCACCTGTTCGCCGCCCCGCGCGACTCGGACGACCTCCTCGACGGTCAGGTCGACGCCGGTGAGGACGACGCTCATGGGCGAGCTCTCGGGAAGAAGGGGGGCCGCGGGGGAAACATGGTTTTCCCCGCGAACGCGAGCTGAGAGCGAGCGTTCGTCAACCCCAGACCAGCGAAGCGGTCTTGGCGATCGTCTCGAGCTTCGCGCGCTCATCCTCTACCGTGAGGTCGTTGCCGAGGATCGAGGTCGCGAAGCCGCACTGCGGCGACAGAGCTAGCCGCTCGAGCGGACAGAACGCGCTCGCCTCCTCGATCCTCCCGGCGAGCTCGTCGACCGTCTCGCGCCGGCCGCTCTTCGTGGTGACGAGGCCGAGCACCGCAGTCTTCCCCTCGGGAACCGCACGCAATGGCTCGAACGAGCCCGAGCGCGCGTCGTCGTACTCGAGCATGAGCCGCTCCGCGTTCACGCGTGAGAAGAGGCGCTCGGCCAGCCAGTCGTACCCGCCTTCGACCAGCCAGCGCGAGGCTTGGTTCCCGCGACAGAGATGCATCGAGAAGGTCACGCCGTCGCGCTCTGAGTAGACATGGTTGTCGAGCTCGATCCCGAGCTCGAGCCACCGGTCCGCCGGCCAACCGCGGCTCGCGTAGAAGTCGCGGTAGGTCGGGTCGAGAAGCAGCGGATAGTGCGGCGCATCGAGCTGGATGTAGGTCGCGCCGAGCCGCACGAGCTCGTCGACCTCTTCCCGAAGGATCTCGGCCACGTCGGCCAGGTACGCCTCGAGATTCGCGTAGGCGCCGCTCGAGCGCTCCGGATCCCAGAAGTCGGCGAACAGCCTCGGGCTCGGCAGGGTCACCTTGAGACTGCGGTCCGTCCTGGGA
>JACCTK010000144.1 GCA_013812465.1 Actinomycetota bacterium | reverse complement strand
ATGCACACTCCTGCGCTATTGAGGACTTCCGCCGATCTGGGCTCCCTCCACGGGTTTCGGGTAACCCGACGTTCGGCGTCGGAGGAGGTGGCGGCGGAGGTGTGGGCTTCGGCACGTTGATCACTCCCAGAGCAAAGTATCGCTGACAAAGACGAGCAGCAGTCCGATCTCGATGACCAGAGCTGCCGCGGCTACACGAAATCCTCGGAACAATCGATGCAACGCGGCGTCGTTGCCCTCCCAGAAGCGTTGCATGTCGTACACCAGCCGGCGCTGTATCTCGCTCGGATCATCAGGAGAAGGCCCGTCCGGGCGCGAAGCTCGTCGGGCACCCTTTCCTGCTTGTCGAGCGCTCGTATCGCGGCGTCGAACGCGAAGCTCTCCAATGTTCTGTCGTCTCTGATGGCAACATCTTGCCTGACGAAGGGGACGGAGCTCGATCACCCGCGGGAACTCGCGCCCATAGCCTGGACTGTTTGTGCTGGACTGCGCATCGTGTCTCGTGGTTGAAAGCGATCGCGTGTCGTTGTTCGTCTACAAGCTCACGACCGATGATGGCGGAGCGCCATGTGTCGTGAATGGCCTGCTCTCGCTGGCGATCTGCAAGCCCATGATTCGCAAGAAGGCGAAGCCCGGCGACCTCATCTTCGGGTTCGCCGCGAACAGCCTTCACTCCGACAATCGGCTTATCTACGTCGCGCGCGTGGCCAAAGCGATTCCCGGTGGCGACTACTATCGCCAGCGCCGGTACCCAGGGCGTCCGGATCGCATCTACAAATGGCGAAGCGACGGAACCTTCACACACAGGGAGGACGCGCAGTTCCATTGGTCCGACGAGAGTGACGTCCGGGACGAGCATCTCCGCCACGATCTCGGTTCATTCTCGGACTACGAGCGGGCGACGGTGTTGGTGAGCGACGACTACCGCTATTTCGGGGCGGACTCTCCTTCCACTAGGCGAAGCTGTCTGGAATTTCGTTCACCACATCGGCCGAGGCCATCGCGTCCACAACCTCTCTCCGGATCTGGAGCGCGCGCTGAACGAGCTTTGTGACGACGTCTGGCATTACGCGAATCCCGACCCTGCCTGCCCAAGCCAAAGCCCAAGTCGCGCTAGGTCACATCGTGGCGGACACTGCGTCGTGTTCCCCCGAGAGGCTTGAGTGCGCCGACTCGTTCTCAGCCGCAAGGGGTTCGATAGCAGCAGCGGCGCGGGAGCCAGCTCGCCTCAGCTCCCGGATGGCCGGTTGGTCTCCCTTCCGATTCCTGAAAGTACTCAGCCTATGACGCGGCCGGACGCTCGTACTCGATATGCCGACTTGAAGGTTGATGGTCTTGACTACGCGCGGCTTGTGCGTTCCTTGTATCCAAGCCGCTCCTTCGATGAAGCGGCGATAGCTCACCTCGACCCCGATCTTGCGGCTGGCACGCGGGGCGGTCGCGATCGACGAGTCTTTCGCGGGCTTTCTGGGCAAGCCGGCGCAGCGGCGAAGCATCTGAGTAATCAATCCGTTTGTCAGGGCGATCTCTTTCTCTTCTTCGGCCGCTTCCGTGCGACCGAGTCGACTTCGGATGGGAGCTTGAGGTTCGCCGCCGGTAACAAGCCCTTCCACGCGATCTTCGGTTATCTGGAAGTGGGCGAGCGAATGGACATTCCGCCGGAGACCCTGGAGGAAGACCGTTGGCCACCCGCGCGGGAGTGGGCGCCCGATTTCCCTCACTTCCTCAAGACGTTTCGAAAGCGGTCGGCGCCCGAGATTGTTTACATTGCGACGAAGGAGCTCTCGTTCGCAACGTCTCGGCCGGGCTTCGGCCTCTTTCGTTTCAACGAGAGGTTGCGCCTCACTCGCCCGGAATCAGATCGCTTGAGTGCGTGGCGTCTGCCGGCTGCCTTCCACAAGGTGAATCTGACGTACAACCCGCACACGATCAAGCGCGACTGGCGTGTTCGAGGAGATCACGCGAAGTTCTTTGCTGCGGGCCGAGGCCAGGAGTTCGTCTGCGAGCCAACGCCCGGAATCGAAACCTGGGCGCAGCGTCTCGTAGTGGAGTCTGATCTCTGGGAACCTTGACGCCGCGCGGGTTCTATGCGGGCCCTTGCGTCGCAAGTGCGAACAGTTCATCCGCACGCCGCTCGAGTAGCTCCCTCATCGCGAGCCGCTCGCGCCACTCAGCCGGAATCTGGTTCGCGCCGTAGATCGCTCCCGCAAGCTGGCCGTAGACCGCGCCGGTCGTGTCGGCATCCTCTCCCAGATTCACGGCCAGGAGCGCGCCATCACGGAACGTGCTGCTCCGATGGAGCGCCCACAGCGCGGCTTCGAGCGATCTGACCACATAGCCCGAGCCCTGGATCTCGGGCGGCTCGCGAGTTTGAACGAGCCGGCGGCGACCTCGTCGACAGCGGGGTCGAGCGGCGCGTCGTGGCAGAGACCAGAGGTCGGCTCGTAGCGAGAGGAGAGCAATTCTTCCTTCGGGACCCCGACCACGGCGGCCGCGATCAGACCCGCCAGATAACAGCAGCAGTCGACAGCGCTCTCCGCTCCGTGCGTTGTCCGCGAGCTCTCCGCGGCCCTCGCTACAGCCGTTGCGGGGTCGCCAGCAAACGCAAGTGGGACTGGGGCCAGCCGCATGATCGACCCGTTCCCTGCCGACCATACATCGGCTGGTCCGGCGAATGTCTCGCCAGTCCGCTCGAAGTGTCCGAGCGCTCTCAGCACCGTCTGACCGATGTCGAAACACTGCCCAGTGGAGCTCAGATATCCCTCCCGGTACCAGCGAACGTAGCGCCGGAGCTGGTCACGAAGATCCCAGCCGGCTTCGACGATGCGTTCGGCAAGGCACAGCGCCATCGACGTATCGTCCGTCCATTGCCCAGGCTCGAGCGCGAAAGGGCCGCCTCCGACCAGGTCTCGAATCGGCTCGAAGCGCCCTGGAACACTGAACTCGAGAGTCGTTCCGAGCGCATCTCCGACCGCCAGCCCGAGAAGGGCTCCGCGATAGCGGCTTATATCGAGCGACACCCGTCTCGCTAGCCCGAGAGGCGCGTCGCCGCTCTCGGGTCCGGAAGCGGCGTCAGGGCCGGCTCGATCTCGGCGCGCATGTGCTCGAACGCAGGTGGAAGGACGAGGCTCTCCCCGAGATGCTCCGCATCCTCGTCGACGGCGAAGCCGGGGCCGAGGGTCGCGATCTCGAAGAGCACGCCGCTCGGCTCGCGGAAGTAGATCGAGCGGAACCAGAAGCGGTCGATCACCGGCGTCGGGCTGGCACCTCCCGCGAGGGCGCGCTCGCGCCACTTCTCGTGATCCTCCATCGTCGAGGCCCACGCGACGTGGTGCACCGTCCCTGCTCCGCCGACGCCTCGCTCGGAGGGCGGGTCGTCATAGGAGTAGAGCCCGCCGCGAGTTGGGCCGCGGGCGTCCCAGACGAAAGCAGGTGACAGTCCCCTTTTGGGAACCGTCACCGGGGTGAAGGCGAGCGCGTCTTCGAGCAGACCACGGCTTGCTTCCGGCTCTGACGCGAAGGCGCGGACGCCGTCGAAGCCCTGCAGCGCCAGCTCTCCAGGGACCTCCGGATGCTTGGCGACGAGCTGGGCGTCAGCTGTGTCGACCACCGCCAGCTCGTACCGCAGCCCCTCGGGATCCTCGAACGTCAGTGCGCCGCTCTCACGGGAGACGCGGCCGGCCTCGCCCGCCAGGCGCTCCTCCCAGAAGTCCAGCGCTCCTTCCGACCCGACACGCCAGCGCACTGTGTGCACCATCCCTGCGCCAGCCCGACCACGGCGGGCACCGGGATACTCGAAGAACGTGATGTCCGAGCCCGGGCTTCCCTCCTCGTCGGCATAGAAGAGGTGGTACACGGTCGGGTCGTCCTGGTTGACCGTCTTCTTGACCATCCGCAGGCCGAGGACGCGGGTGTAGAAGTCGACGTTGCGCGGCGCGTCGGCCGTGATGCAGGTGACGTGGTGGACGCCGTCCAAACGCATCCCATCGAAGCCTATCGCCGGGGCGTGTAACGGGGTATGGCTGAAGCCATGCCCCGGCGTCGGCGTCGCGGCAGCGATCATCTAGGCTGCGAGCCGTGAAGATCGGGATCGTCGTCCCGTTCTCGTGGTCATTCTGGGGCGCTGTCATCGAGCACGCGGAGCTCCAGGCGGCGGCGCTCGAGGAGCTGGGCCACGAGGTCCGGCTGATCATGGGAAACGACCCGCCAGGGCAGTTCACGCGCGTCCTGCACCCGCGGGTCGGGCGGCACGGGAATCCCCCCTCAAACGTGATCCCGGTCGGACGCTCGGTCATCGTGCCGGCGAACGGCTCTCTCCCCAACATCGTGCTCTCGCCGAGGAGCTACGCCCGGATCCATAACACGCTCACCCAAGAGCGCTTCGACGTCCTCCACCTGCACGAGCCGATGACACCCGCGATCTGCACAGCAGTCCTCGTCATGGCGAGGTCACCGCTCGTCGCGACCTTCCATGCCTCCGGAGAGCTTGGCTGGCTGCGCTTGGGAAAGCCGGTGTGGGGCTTCCTGATGGATCGCATCGACTATCGGATCGCCGTCTCGGAACGGGCGCGCGTGTCGCAGAATCGCTGGTTCCCCGGCGACTACGACGTGCTTCCGAACGGCGTCCTCGTGCCCGAGTCGGCCCCGGCGGGAGCGCGTGAGCACCGCGTCGTCTTCGCGGGGCGGCAGGAGCCGAGGAAGGGGCTGCAGGTGCTGCTTCGGGCTTGGCCCGAGATCCACCGGCGAAGCGGGCTGCGCCTGACGGTTGCCGGCGCCGATCCGTTGGCGGTTCGACTCCTGCTCACTCGACTCGGCGTGCGGGACGACGGCATCGACATCGTCGGTTTCTTGAGCCAGGACGAGCTCACGGGAACCCTGCTCGGCGCGAAGGCGCTCGTCGCCCCGTCGCTCGGCCAGGAAAGCTTCGGCATGGTGCTGACGCGCGCGTTCGCCTGCTCGCTGCCTGCCGTCGCCTCGGACATTCCCGGCTATCGGGAGGTCGTCGACCCCGCCACATCGGTGACGATCCAACCGGGCGATCCGAGTGCGCTCGCGAACGCGATCTGCAGTCTCGTCGCCGACGAGCCGCGCCGGCAGGCGATGGGTGAGGCGGCACGGGAGCTCGCGGTCGCCAAGTACTCGTGGCCGGTGCTCGCCCGCCGGCTCGAGGAGATCTACAGCCGGGTCACGGGAATCGGCCTGGACGAGGCGCGGGCGGCATGACGATCACGCTTCGAGCCTGGCGGAGCGGCTGGCTGCAGGCCGCCGTGCTCTCGCTCGCGCTGGTCCTCGCCTTCGTTCTCCTCTGGTGGCGCGGCCCCGATTGGAGCGACGTATGGGGCGCGTTTCGCTTCGTCATCTGGAGCTGGATCGTGCTCGCGTTCGTGCTCAACGTCGCCTCGACGATGTTCCGAGCGCTGTCGTGGTCCTTGACCATCTCGCAGGCTCTCCCGCCGCAGCATCAGCCACGGCTGATCCACGTGTACTCGTCGTTCGGGGTCGGCCTACTTGCCAATGCTGTCGTCCCCGGAAGGCTCGGCGAGCTTGCGCGCGTGGCCACCTTGCGCCGGCACCTCCCGGATGCGCCGTCCGGGACGACGGCGACCCTGGTCGGGACGGTCGTCGCACACCGGCTTTTCGATCTCGTTCCCGCGACGTTGCTCGTCGTCTGGGTGCTCCTGACGGCCGAGGTGCCGCACTGGGCGGTCACCGCGCTACTGATCGTCGTCGCGGTCGGCTTCACGCTCTTCACGGTCGCCTGGATGAGCGCGCGGCGGCAGCAGCGCTCGATGGCGCATGACCTCCAAGCCGTCGGGACGATTCGCCACTTGCTGGGAATGGCGCGCCAGGGGCTCTCGGTACTCAAGTCGCCCGCGCCTCTCGCAGGCGCGGTTCTCCTCCAATGCCTCGGCTGGGTGCTCCAGCTCATGGCGGTATGGGTGACCATGCAGGCGTTTGGCATCGACGCCCCCTTGCCGGCGGCAGGTCTCGTTCTGGTGCTGATGAACGTCGCGACGATCATCCCGCTCTGGCCGGGAAACTTCGGGCTCGTCCAGGCGGCGGTGGCTCTGCCGCTCCGGAACTACGGTGTCGCCTATGCGACCGGATTCGCCTTCGGCCTCGCGCTGCAGGCGATCGAGATCGCCTGCGGCATCGCGCTCGGGCTCTTGGCTCTCGCGCGGGAGGGGATCTCGGTCGCGATGCTCCGGCGGATGCGAGACGAGGAGGGCCAGTCATCCGAGAACGCGGTGGAGGAAGTCGGAGAGCTGGTGGACGATCTCGAGGCTGAGGCGACCCGTGAGGGTGCTCCTTTGTCCCGCTAGCCTCAAAGGCGTTCTCTCGGCGCGGGAGGCAGCGGTCGCGCTCGCGCGAGGGGTCGAGGAAGAGGGCGCGGAAGCGGTCGTGCTCCCGGTGGCGGACGGGGGCGAAGGGACCGCCGAAGCGCTCGAGGCCGCGCTCGGGGGCGAGTGGCAGCGCGCGCGCGTCTCCGATCCTCTCGGCAGGCTGGTCGAAGCGACCTGGCTCGTCTCGCAGGATGGGCGCGCGATCGTCGAGGCAGCAGCCGCGATCGGACTGCCGCTCCTTGCGCGCGCCGAGCGCGATCCGCTGCGCGCCTCGAGCCGCGGCTTCGGAGAGCTCATTGTGGCCGCGCTCGAGGGCTCACCCGATTCGCTCGTGCTCGCGCTCGGAGGCAGCGCGACGGTGGACGGCGGAGCAGGGCTTCGCGAGGTCCTTGCGGCGCTGCCCGTCCCGACGATCGTGCTCTGCGACGTGCAGACAAGGCTCGGCGACGCTGCACGCCTGTTCGCGCCGCAGAAAGGCGCCTCGGCCGCCGACGTCGACATCCTCGCCAGCCGGCTGTCTGCCTTGGAGGTGCTCCAGCCCTACGCGGAGCTGCCCGGCGCCGGGGCGGCCGGCGGCCTCGGCGCCGCGCTCGCGGCACTCGGCGCCGAGCTAGTGCCCGGAGCGGCGACCGTGCTCGACCTGATCGGATTCGACCGGCTGCTCGCGGAGTGCGGCCTCGTCGTCACCGGCGAGGGTCAGGTCGACGCGACAACCGCCGAGGGAAAGGCGCCCGGCGAGATCGCCTCGCGCGCAGCGGCGGCAGGCGTTCGTTGCATCGTTTTCGGCGGACGCGTGAGCGCGAAAGTAGAGGGCGCCGAGACGGTCGCCTTGTCCGGTGACCCAAATCGGGCAAAACGAGACCTCGCGGAACTCGGGCGGTCGATAGTCGCGTAGGTCCTAGCGCGACTCGGCGAGCGCGAGCCGGTCCGCCATCGCCTCGAGCAGCTTCCACGCGACTTGCGGACGCGCTTCCACGAAGGGGCGGAACACGAATACGGGTAGGCCATAGGCGCGCAGGTCCGACTGGGCCGTGACCGTGGCGGTGCGCGGGCGGCGGTCGATCAGCGCGATCTCCCCGAACGCGGAGCCCGGCTCCAATTTGCCGACCTCCTTGCCGTGCACCTCGACGGTCGCCTCGCCGCTGTCGACGACGAAGAACATGAGGCCGCCCTCTCCCTCGAGAGCGACACGGTCTCCGGCCGAGAATCTGCGTTCGTTGAACTCGTCAGCCAGGCTCGTGAGCTCCTTGTCGTCGAGCCCGGCGAAGAGCGGGACCTTGCGGAGCAGGTCAGGTGTGGGCTTCGCCATGGGGCGATTCATACACGAAGCAGGGGT
>JACCTK010000125.1 GCA_013812465.1 Actinomycetota bacterium | reverse complement strand
GCTCAAGACCGCTCAAAACCGCTCGTCACTGGCGCGCACTGGCGCGCAACTGGCGCGCACTGGACATCGAAGGCTAAGTCGCGGCGCACGACTCAGCTTTGCGACTGGAGGCGAGAAGCGGTGGGGTCAAGAGTCTTCTAGTCGCCTCACACGACTAGAAGAGCGGCGGCAGGATCGTCACGCGCAGTCTCCCGTACTTCTGGTTCTCGCGACGCAGGGCCCCTACCACTTTGCGCTCGAACCGCCCCTCTTGAGTCCATCGACTCGCGCCGCTCTTCCACCCTCGGAGGATGGCGTCGCCCTCTGGGATGAGACGGACGTGCTGCCGATCCCGTAGGGTGCATAAACTCGGTCACTCGCTCGGATGAGGCCTATTTGCAGCGCAATCGCGTGTGCGCACCTCGCTGAGCCGTATCCCGTCTCCAGCCGCTGCCGTTGCACCGATAGAGCGAAGATGGACGGCCTGGAGCACGCCGCACCAATCGATGCTCTGCGTCGGCGACTGCGGCGGATTCGTCCGCCAATGGCAAGCATCGCCTTCCGCCACCAAGCCTGGCGGAACTTCGAGCACGCCCTCGACCCGCTGGACGCACCCCGCGCTCTCCCCGAGGCGAAGCCAAGCCGTGGGCGCGACCTTGAGGGTTTCAAAGACTCCGGTCCGTCGTGAAAACGAGTCATTCCCGAGCGAGTCAGAGGCTTTGAGACCTAGGGGCCGAACTCGCGTTTCGCCTGCAAATCCTGATTTCGCGTAACGCGAACCGGGTTCTGACACCCCACAGGGATCGAATTTATGAACCCTACGGGCTGTCGGGCGCGGGTCGATCGTGTTTCGGCTCGGTGGTGAGCTTGGCCGAATAGACGTCGTAGGGCAGGCGCTCGAGCTCGCGCTGACGCGGCTCCGGGACGGTGAAGAACCGCGGGATCGCCCGCTTGGCCAACCAGCCGAGCTGCGGACTCGCTGCCAGTACCTCGCTGATCGCTCCGCGGTCGCCGCCGAGGGCGACGAACTCGACACGGCCGCGCCAAGGCTCGAGCACGCGGACGGCGACCTCGGCCGCCTCCTCGATCAACGCGCGCGCTTGCTCCTCGCGGCGCCGCCGGAAGCGGTTGGCAGATGACCCGCCTTTCTTGTGACGGTTCTTGACGAAGCGCGAGCCGACCTTCGAAGCGACCAGGTGTTCGCCGTCGAAGACGCCGACCGCGTAGCCGCCCAGTCGGACGAGCAAGGCGGCGACGACGTGGTCGGCGGTCAGCGCCTCGAGGAGCGGCGCCAGCCGCACCGTCTCGTACTCGCGCTCGTGTGCGAGCCCGAACGGCGGACGTACGACGATGACCTCGCCGGGGAGCTCGATCCGCACCACTCCGTCGGCATAGCTCGTCCGGCCTTGCTCACCCTCGAGCGGCGCTAGGCGCTTGCGGACGTTCTCGCGTCCAACGAAGCGGGCCATGCGACCAGACTAGGCTCTCCGCCCGCCTCATCGCTCAGCCCAGTCGACAGCGCGCCAGGCGCGCGCCAAACGACTCGATCCCCTCAAAGAGTTCGTCGAGCCAGCTAGCATCGAGTCCCGTTGCAACGGGCACGGACTCCAGGAGGGAAGATGGCGACCAAGAAGCAGAAGCGGCAAACCGCAGGGACGAGCAAGGGCACGAAGCCGAAGCCGAAGCCGAAGAAGAAGACCTCGCGCGGGAAATAAGCCCCGCGGAAAGCCTCTCTTTTCCGCGCTCGATCCTAACTCGGTGTAGAACCCGACCACGCGTGTCCACGCGTGGTCACTCGTCCTTGTCGGATTCCTCTGATTTGCGGCGAGAACGTGGACGCCGTGACCCGCGCTTGCCCACGCTTTCCTCCTCGGAACCTCCATGGTAAGGAGGGGGTCGACGGTTCGAGTCCGTCAGAGGGCTTCGAGGACATCCCTGCAAAAAGGGGATTTTTGTTGTCTGGGTTGGTACAACCGAGCACCTCCCGCCCGGGGAGGGTATCTCGAGCGTGCATGACGGACGCGAGGCACTCAAAGTCGCTTGAACGACGGTCGGGGAACCGGGCTCGCCGCGCGAGAAGACAGGGCGAGATTGGGATAGGCGGAGGTCGACCCGGTGTCTCTACACCGCGGCCGCTTCACCATGGGCGAGCAGCGCCTCAGTTTCGGCGAGCGCGGGCTTGTACCCCATCGATGCGAAGAGCTCCCGCGCCTCGCGTAGCGGCGCCTCGGCCTCCGGCTTGCCGAGCGCCGCGAGGGAGCGACCCTGGCCGAGCAGGGCATAGGCGCGCTCGGGCACGTTCCCCAACTCGCGCCAGCGTTCGGCCGCGTCGACGTAGAGCACGTCGGCGTTGGCCTGCTCGCCCGCTGCTTCGGCGAGCTGCGCACGACACGCGACG
>JACCTK010000101.1 GCA_013812465.1 Actinomycetota bacterium | reverse complement strand
GCCTCGGTCAGCACCTTGGTGGTCTCCTGGAACGACGACGCGGCCAGGAACGACTCGGTCGACAGCGACGCCTTGGTGATGCCGAGCAGCAGCGCCTCGCCCTTGGCCGGCTGGCCACCGGCGACGATCACGCGCTCGTTCTCCTCCTCGAAGATGTGCTTCTCGACCGCCTCGTCGACCAGGAAGTTGGTGTCGCCCGGATCGCTGACCGAGAACCGGCGCAGCATCTGCCGGACGATCGCCTCGATGTGCTTGTCGTTGATGCGGACGCCCTGGAGCCGGTAGACCTCCTGGATCTCGTCGACCAGGTACTTGGCGAGCGCGCGCTCGCCGAGGACCCGGAGGATGTCGTGCGGGTTCGCCGGACCGTCCATCAGCGGCTCGCCGGCGCGCACCCGATCACCCTCGCGCACCGAAAGGTGCTTGCCCTTGGGGATCAGGTACTCGGACGGCTCGCCGACGTCGGGGACGATCGTGAGCTTGCGCTTGCCCTTGGTGTCCTTGCCGAAGTGCACCACGCCGTCGATCTCGGAGATGATCGCGTGGTCCTTCGGCTTGCGGGCCTCGAACAGCTCGGCGACGCGGGGCAGACCGCCAGTGATGTCCTTGGTCTTCGTCGTCTCGCGCGGGATCTTCGCGATGACGTCGCCGGCCTCGATGAAGTCGCCGTCGGAGACGTAGATGTTCGCGCCCACCGGCAGGAAGTAGCGGGCCTCGTTGTCGGAGCCCGGCAGCTTGACGGTGTTGCTGTCGCCGTCCTTGAGGGTCAGCCGCGGCCGCGAGTCCTGGTCCTTGGACTCGATGACCGTCTTGCGCGACAGGCCGGTGATCTCGTCCAGCGTGTCCTGCATCGTGACGCCGTCGACGATGTCGCCGTACTTCACGTAGCCCGACACCTCGGTGCAGATCGGCATCGAGAACGGGTCCCACTCGGCGAGCAGCTGGCCGCCCTTGACCTTGGTCCCGTCCGGGATCATCAGCTTGGCACCGTACTGCAGGCCGTAGCGCTCGCGCTCACGGCCCAGCTCGTCGACGAGGACGAGCTCGCCCTGCCGGTTCATGACCACGAAGTGGTCCTTCTTCTTCACCAGCTGGGTGTTGTGGAGCCGGACCGTGCCCTCGTTGCGCGACTCGAGCGAGCTCTGCTCGGTGCGAATCTGACCGACGCCGCCGATGTGGAACGTCCGCATCGTCAGCTGCGTGCCGGGCTCGCCGATCGACTGCGCCGCGATCACGCCGACCGCCTCGCCGATGTTGACCATCTGGCCGCGCGCCAGGTCACGGCCATAGCAGAAGCTGCAGATGCCGCGGCGGGTCTCGCAGGTGAGCACCGAGCGGATCTTGACCCGGTCGATGCCGGAGTTCTCGATCAGCTTGACGTGCTCCTCGGTGAGCTCGGCGTTGGCGGGGGCCAGCACCTCGCCGGTGTACGGGTCGACGATGTCCTCGAGCGCGACGCGGCCGAGGATCCGGTCGCCGAGGCGCTCGATGATCTCGCCGCCCTCGATCAGCGGCATCATCTCGATGCCCTGCCGGGTGCCGCAGTCGAACTCGGACACGATCGTGTCCTGCGCGACGTCGACGAGGCGCCGGGTCAGGTACCCCGAGTTCGCGGTCTTCAGCGCGGTGTCCGCGAGGCCCTTGCGAGCGCCGTGGGTCGAGATGAAGTACTGGAGGACGCTCAGGCCCTCGCGGAAGTTCGTGGTGATCGGGGTCTCGATGATCTCGCCGGACGGCTTGGCCATCAGGCCACGCATGCCGGAGAGCTGCCGCATCTGCTGCTGCGAGCCACGGGCGCCCGAGTCGGCCATGACGAAGATCGAGTTGAAGGACGGCGCCTTCTTGTGCTCGTTCGACTCGGGGTCCTTGAACTCCTGGGTCGAGATCTCCTTCATCATGTCCTTGGCGATCGACTCGGCGACCTGGGCCCAGATGTCGACGACCTTGTTGTAGCGCTCGCCGTCGGTGATGAGACCTTCGGTGTACTGCTCCTCGATCTCGCCGACCTCCTTGCGAGCCTCGTCGAGCAGGGTCTCCTTCGTCGCCGGGATGACCATGTCGTCGAGACAGATCGAGATGCCGGCCTGGGTACCGTAGAAGTAGCCAGCGGTGCGCAGCGCGTCGGCGAGCAGCACGGTCGCCTTCTGGCCGCACTCGCGATAGACGAGGTCGATCAGCTCGGCGAGCTGCTTCTTGCCCATCACCTTGTTGACCGCCTCGAACGGGATCTCGCGCGGGCAGATCTCGTACATCAGCGCGCGGCCGACGGTCGTCGGGACCATCTTGCCGCGGTGACGCAGGCGGATCGACGCCTGGAGGTTGATCTCGCCGTGGTCGTACGCCATGCGGATCTCGTCGATCGACGCGAACAGGCCGCGGATCGGCTGGCCCTGCTTGTTCTCGCGGTAGTCGCCCTTGGCGTACGGCCGCTCACGCGTGAGGTGGTAGAGGCCGAGCACGATGTCCTGCGAGGGCACGATGATCGGCTTGCCGTTGGCCGGCGACAGGATGTTGTTGGTGCTCATCATGAGCACCCGGGCCTCCATCTGGGCCTCGATCGACAGCGGCACGTGCACCGCCATCTGATCGCCGTCGAAGTCCGCGTTGAACGCGGCGCAGACCAGCGGGTGCAGCTGGATCGCCTTGCCCTCGGTCAGCACCGGCTCGAACGCCTGGATGCCGAGGCGGTGGAGCGTCGGGGCGCGGTTCAGCAGAACCGGGTGCTCCTTGATGACCTCTTCGAGGATGTCCCAGACCTCGGGACGCTCCTTCTCGACCAGGCGCTTCGCGCTCTTGATCGTGGTGACGAGGCCGCGCTCCTCCAGCTTGTTGTAGATGAACGGCGTGAACAGCTCGAGCGCCATCTTCTTGGGCAGGCCGCACTGGTGGAGCTTGAGCTCGGGCCCGATCACGATGACCGAGCGGCCCGAGTAGTCCACGCGCTTGCCGAGCAGGTTCTGGCGGAACCGGCCCTGCTTGCCCTTGAGCATGTCGGACAGAGACTTCAGCGGCCGCTTGTTCGGGCCGGTGATCGTCTTGCCGCGGCGGCCGTTGTCGAACAGCGCGTCGACGGCCTCCTGCAG
>JACCTK010000095.1 GCA_013812465.1 Actinomycetota bacterium | reverse complement strand
ATTCCGACGACCCGCGAGCTCGCTCTCGACGTGCTCGCCTCGCCGGAGTTTCAAAGTGGTGATTACTCGACGTCGACGCTCGCCGATCTGGAGGGCCGCGTGCCTTCTCTCTCTGTCTCGTGAGTCGCCCCGGGCTGGGAAGACATGCGGGTCGTCGTCAAGCCCTCTTTCTCCTCTATCAGTGGGATCTGACCGGTCAGCCGCTGGCCTCGTTGTTCGAAGGAGAGCCCGACGCGTTCGCCGCGTCACTCGCGCAGGCCGTCTCCGAGCGAGCGAGCGAGCTCGATTTGCGCATCACGGAGACCTCGAGGGAATGGCCCGCCGACAGGCTGGGTACGCTCGAGCGCAACGTGCTGCGCATCGGCGTCTACGAGCTCCAGGAGGGCACGGTTCCGCCCGAGGTCGCGATCAACGAAGCGGTCGTCCTGGCGAAGCGCTACGCCTCCGAGGAGGCCGGCCGGCTCGTCAATGGCATCCTCGGCCGGATCGCCCGCGAGGAGGCGGCGGCTTGAGCAACGCCGATGATGCTCTCCGCCGCGCGGAGGAGTTTCTCACCCAGCTGAACGGGAAGCGGGACGAGCTCGAGCAGCTCGCCAAGGCGGACGATATCGACGGGGACGCCGCGGTCGACCTCATCGCCGATCTGGCCGACCTCGCGAGACAGATCGAAGCTGAGCTGACGCGCGCGCGGACGATCGCAGATGCGGACGGCTGACGAGCTTCGCGACGTCTTCGAAGCGTATCTCGGCGCGCTCTCGCTGGCACCTGAGTTTGGCAGGCTCGAGGGGGCTGTCCGGTATGCGCTGGAGAGTGGAGGGAAGCGAGTCCGCCCGGTCGTCTGCCTTGCTGTGGCCGAGGCCGAGCAAGGTGACATCGAGACGGCGCTTCCAGCAGCCGCGGCTCTCGAACTCGTGCACACGTTCTCTCTCGTCCACGACGACCTGCCCGCGCTGGACGACGACGCAGAGCGCCGAGGTCGCCCGAGCACGCACGCAGCGTTCGGCGACGGGGTCGCGATTCTGGCGGGCGACGCGTTGCTCGTCGAGGCGTTTCGGCTCGCGCTCGTATACGACGACCCCTCGATCGCGCGCGAGCTGGCCGACGCCACCCTCGGGATGATCGCCGGCCAGCACCGGGACATCACCGGGGACGATGCGGACCTCGCGGAGGTCGAGCGCCTGAAGACGGGTCGCCTCTTCACAGCGTCGGTAGGGCTGGGGCTGCGCTCGGCCCGAGTGCCATACGCCAAGCAGGCTCCGTGGCGAGCATTCGGCGACGAGCTGGGTCTCCTGTTCCAAGTCGTCGACGACATACTGGACCACGACGGCTTTGCGGAGCGTCTCGGAATCGAAGGAGCGAGACGGCTCGCGGACGACGCCGCGAAACGCGCTCGGGAGCGGCTGGACCGTCTTGCCGCCGATACGTCGGTGCTGTGCGAGCTGGTCGACAGCCTGTCCGTGAGAACAGCGTGAAGGTTGACGCGCGCGCGTTTCCGGCTAGGATCCCGCGCTAACGCAACAGCCAGGCTCGCGCCAACCTCTATCTCTTCGCGCGTGAGCGTCGTTTGCTCCTCACGTATGCCTCTCCGTCTCCATAGACTCCTACCCGCCTTTGCAGGGGTCGCCCTTGCGATGGCTCTGCCTCCGGCGACCGCGTCGACTCCGGCCGCGAGGGTCGACGCTCTCGTAGCTCAGCCGCTGAGCTATCTGGATGTGCAGCTCCCTCCATGGCAGGCAGCGCCCAGGCGCGTGAGCATCGGCGAACGCGCGGCGAAGAACGCGCTCGAAGCGGTTGGCGTCCCGTACCGCTGGGGAGGAACATCGCCCGAGACCGGCTTCGACTGCTCGGGGCTCGTTCGTTGGGCGTACGGCCGACTTGGCATCGAGGTTCCGCACAGCTCCTATGCGCTCTGGAGCTCAGAGCTGCCGGTCGAGCGCGCGCGGATGAGGGTCGGCGACGTGCTCGTCTTCTCCGGGATCGGACATGTGGGCATGTACCTCGGCGCCGGGCGCATGGTGCACGCGCCGTACTCCGGGACGGAGGTGCAAGTGGTGAGCCTCGCGAGCACGAGCTACGGCACTCGCCTCGTCGGAGTACGCCGCGTCACGCGCGGTTAACCCTGGTGCCCTCGGGCGCGACGCCTCTACGAAGAGCAGACCGCGCGCGAGTTGAGACGGTGCTTCCCCTCGCGCGCGGTCATTTGAGACGACACATAGACAACATCCTCTTTGCAGCATCCGCCCGCACAGGTGGGTGCAGGCGGTCGTCCTTGAAGCGTGTTAGCGCCGCGTGTACCCGAAGCCCCCGAAGAGCGCGAGGACGACGAGAACGATGATCAAGACCAAGAGCCAAGTTGGCATCTGTTCACCTCCTGGCGCAACTAGTTCCCACGCGAGACCCCGTTGAAACCCACGCGCAAGCGACTCGATGTCCTCTTGGTGGAGAAAGGCCTGGCGGAGAGCCGAAGCCAGGCGCAGGCGCTCGTCCTCGCGGGCCTCGTGCGGGGCTACGACAAGCCCGGACAACAGCTCGAGGAGAGCGTCGAGCTCCACGTCGAGCGGCCGCCACGCTTCGTCTCGCGAGGGGGCGAAAAGCTCGCAAACGCGCTTGCGGCCTTTGCCGTCCATGTCGATGGCCGCGACTGCGCGGACGTCGGCGCGTCGACTGGCGGTTTCACCGACTGTCTCATCCAGGCGGGCGCGCGACGCGTCGTCGCGATCGACGTCGGGTACGGGCAGCTGCACCCGCGGCTTCGCGCGGACCCTCGTGTCCACACGCTGGAGCGGACGAACGCGCGCTCACTCATGGCGCTGCCCTTCGCGCCCGAGCTCGTCGTCTGCGACGTCTCGTTCATCGGCGTCGCGAAGGCGCTTCCTCCGGTGCTTGCGCTCGCTCAGGCGGGTTGGGAAGCCGTGGTGCTCGTCAAGCCGCAGTTCGAGGCGGGACGTGCGGAGACGCCGAAGGGAGTCGTCCGCGACCCCGAGGTGCAACGAGACGTCCTTTGGAGGGTCGCGGAAGCCGCCCGAGCGTGGGGTGGAGATACCGTCGGAGTCGTAGACTCCGGGTTACCCGGCCCGAAGGGGAACCGGGAGTTCTTCGTCCATCTCGTCAACCGGCCGTCCGAGGCGACCTTCGATGACATCGACCGCTGGATCGCCGAAGCCGTCGGCCCGCCATAGTCCGGTCTCGCGGGCGGCGGTCGTTACGCACGGGCAGCCCGGCCAGATCGGGTCCGGGCTCGCTCGTCTCCAAGCCGTTGCGGACGAGCACGGGGTCGAGCTCCTGCACGAGCCGGACGACGATGTCGCCGGCGCCGACATCGCGATCGTGCTCGGCGGCGACGGCACCGTGCTGCGCGCGCTGACGAGGTTCTTGGGCGCGAGCGTGCCGGTGATCGGAGTCAACTTCGGACGGGTCGGCTTTCTGAGCTCGATGCCGAGGAAGGACTTGGAGACCGGTCTCGCGCGGGTGCTCGCCGGGGAGTACGAGGTCGTAGAGCTGCCGACGCTCGAGGTCGAGCACCCCGAGGGGACGCGGCAGGCCGTCAACGACGTCGTCGTGGCGAGCGCATCGCTCGGGCGCATGATCGAGCTCGAGCTCGCGGTCGGCGGCGAGGAGCTCGGGCGTCAGCCCTGTGACGGGATCATTTGCGCGACCCCCTCGGGCTCGACCGCGTACAACCTCTCGAACGGCGGGCCGGTGCTGGTGTGGGGCCTCGAGGCGATGGCGCTCACCTATGTCGCCGCTCACTCGCTACGCGCCCGCCCGCTCGTCATCCCGCCCGGAGCGGACGTCATCGTCTGGAATCGGACGGAGGGCGTCGAGGCGGGTGTTCTCGTCGATGGGCATCGAATCGCGACACTGTCGAAGGCCGAGCGGGCCGTGGTGCGGATCGGTCCGGAGCGCTCGTTGCTCGCAACGCTTCCCGAGGCGACCTTTGTGCGGCGATACCGGCAGAGCTTTGCTTCGTAGGACGATACGACGCTAGATCCTGGCGATGGTGATGATCTCGGGGCTTGTCGCGTCGAGTGGCTCCCGGAGCCAGCCTCCGTACTGCGCCTCGATCTCGAAGCCAGCGTCAGCGAGGAACCCCGCGAGTGTGTCGACATCGACGAAGCGAAGGCTGGCACGGTCTACTCGCAACGGAGCGCCGTCAGGATCGCTCGTCGTCTCGGTGACGGTGACGACGCCGCCGATGACTGATTCCACCTCGCACGAGATGCGGAATGGCCGACCCGACGGGTCGACGACGTCCATCGCGTTCTCCGGCCAGCTTTCCCATGCCCGCGCGAGCGGATTCCGGGTCTCGAACGCGAAACGACCACCGGCGGTGAGCGCTCGGCGGATCGCGGTGAGCGAGGCGCGCAGCTCGTCGTCGCCGACGAGCACCTGGAAGGCGTGGCCGATCATGATGGCCAGGTTGAACTCGCTGTCCCACTCCATCGCCGCCGCCGTGCCGTCCACCCACTCGATGTCGGTACGGCGTCGCGCCACTCCGAGACTCGCACGGTCCGGATCGAGCCCGCACAACCGTCCGACATGCCCTTCCTGCCGAGCCCGGTGCAGCATTGCGCCCGTTCCGCAGCCGACATCGAGCACCGACGCAGCTTCCATGACCAGCGCGAGATGGAAGTCATCGCTCGGCCCCCACGCGTTCAGCACGTCGTAGAGAGCAGCCGCCTCTTCATCCGAGTACATGGCGTGAGCGAGTGCGCTGCGCTTGCTAGGTCAGATCCATCGCTGCGACCGGTTTCAGGCCCCTAGTTGTCGCTCCACCAGCCCGGCGCCATCTCGGCGTCTCGGGGATCGTCGCCGGCGCCGAAGGCGAGGTACTCGACGCCTTCAGGCCCCGCCTCGACGGCGCGCATCGTGTTCTTGTCGAAGCGTCCCACTCGCACAACTCGACGATCTCGTCCTCGACCTTGATCCGCGCCGAGCCACGCACCACGACGTAGACCTCCTCTTGTCCCGCGTGCTTGTGGCCAAACGGGATCCGGAAGTTGGGAGCGAGCTTCATGTGACTCACACCGAGCGTCTCGCCGCCGAGCGCCGTACGGGCGAAGCGAGCCTCGAGCTCTGCCGGCATGCCGAACTTCGGCGCCTGGTTCTCGACGTCGTCCTTGAGGTTCTTCTTCGTGTAGCTGCTCATGCGGGCGATTGTAAGAGAGATTCAACGGCTGAATGATCGAACGGGAATGCTTCCTCCTGTCGGTTACTGTCGGCTCGTGCTTCGTAGGCTCCGCATCGAGAACCTCGTCCTGATCCGTGAGGCGGATCTCGCGTTTGGGTCCGGGCTGAACGCGATCACGGGCGAGACCGGGGCGGGGAAGACGATCTTCGCCCAGGCCGTTGGCCTCTTGCTCGGCGCTCGCGCTGACGCCTCCTCCGTCGGCGGCGAAGGGTCCGAGGCGTATGTGGAGGCGGAGCTCGACGTCCCCGCCGGCTTTTTCGACGAGGAGGAGGTCGCGACTCTCGCGGAGTTGCGACCCGAGGGCGAGGCGGGTCTCGTGCTCGCGCGCCGCGTCTTCGGCGACGGCCGGACGCGCGCGTACGCGTGGGGCCGCGCGGTCGCCCGTGAGGACGTTGCCGCTGCGGCTGAGCGCCTGATCGCCATGTCGGGCCAGTTCGAGCAGCGCCGTCTCGCGCGCCCGTCCTTCCAGCTCGACGTGTTGGACGCGTTCTGCGGTGCCGAGCAAGTCGCTCGTCGTCGAGATGCCAGTTTGGCGTGGAGAGAGCTTGCGTCAGCCCGCCGGCGCTACGAGGAGCTGACCCGCGACTCGGATGCCGCCGCGACCCGCCTCGCCGAGCTCGAAGCGTTGGTCGAGGATACGGAGGGTCTTGCGGCGGGGGACGAGGAGGCGCTCCGCGCGCAACGCGAGCGGCTTCGTCACGCCGCCGAGCTGGAGGAAGCGGCCACGACCGCGGTCGAGGCCATCGCTCCCGAGGAAGGCGACGGCGCGGCTGCCCTGGCCGCGCGGGCCGAGCGGGTCCTCGCGCCATTCGAGCGCATTGCGCCCGAGCTCGGGGCGGTGGCGACGGAGTTGCGCGACATCGCCGTGCGTCTTGTCGAAGCGGGGAGCGATCTGCACGGCTTCCTCGCATCGCTCGAGGCAGATCCGGGTGCGCTGGAGGACGTCGAAGGACGTCTCGCCCGGATCGCCGATCTTCAGCGTCGCTTCGACACGGGCTCGTTCGACGAGCTGCTCGAACAGGCCGCGGCCGCTCGCGTCGAACTCGACGAAGCAGTCGTCGGGCACGATCCTGTGGCGACTGCGGCCACCGCGGTCGCGGCCGCCGAGGGACGCGTGATCGGGTTCGCGGACGAGCTGCGCGCGATGAGGCGCTCGCAGGCTAGACCGTTCGCCGATGCCGTCTCCGAGGAGCTACAGGGACTCGGCATGGGCGACGGGGAGTTCCTCGTCGAGCTCCGTGAGCGCGAGCCCGGGCCATCAGGCGCGGACGAAGCTGCCTTCCTGATCCGGCCCAATCAGGGACTGCCCTTCGGCCCGGTGACCGAGACCGCGTCGGGAGGCGAGCTCTCGCGGGTCGCCCTGGCGCTGGCCGCGGTCGCGGGCGGGGAGACCCTCGTCTTCGACGAGATCGACGCTGGAATTGGCGGCGTGACCGCCCACGCCGTCGCGTCGACTCTCCAGCGTCTGGCCGAGCGCGCTCAAGTGCTCACGATCACGCACCTCCCCCAGATCGCGAGCGTCGCCGATCGCCACTTCCGGGTGGAGAAGGTCCCGGGCGACCCGACCCACACCCGCATCGAGGAGCTGGACGATCTCCTCCGCCGCGAGGAGGTCGAGCGCATGCTCGGCGGCCAGGAGTTTCTCGCGTCGCTCGGCGAGAAGAGGGGTCAGGCTTCAGCCTGACCTCGGTCTTGGGTTTCGCTCGGAGCGCCAACCTCGAAAACGGGGGTCAGGCTG
>JACCTK010000088.1 GCA_013812465.1 Actinomycetota bacterium | reverse complement strand
TCCCGAAACAGGGCGTTCTCCGCGAGGAGCTCCGTCTGTGTCCCGCGTGCGACGATCCGACCGTTGTCGAGCACGGCGATCTCGTCCGCCAGCGCAATGGTCGATAGCCGGTGAGCGATGATGATGGTCGTTCGGCCGCGCATGACCTCTCGCAGTCCCTCTCGGATCCGAGCCTCCGTGGTGGCGTCGACGGAGGCGGTCGCATCGTCGAGAACCAGAATGCGCGGATCGATGAGCAGCGCTCGCGCGATAGCGATGCGCTGACGTTGGCCCCCCGAGAGCGTGATCCCGCGCTCGCCGATGACGGTGTCGTAGCCCTGTGGCAGATCGTCGACGATGAAGTCGTGGGCCTGCGCCGCCCGCGCGGCCGCCTCGACGGCCTCGGGCGGGGCGTCCGGCAGCCCGAAGGCGATGTTGTCGCGGACTGACGCCGAGAAGAGAAACGGATCCTGCGAGATCACCCCGATCTCGCGACGCAGCGAGCGACGCTGGACGTCCCGCACGTCTATGCCGTCGACGAGCACGCGCCCGTCCGACACCTCGTAGAAACGCGGAACGAGCGCGGCCAACGTGGTCTTGCCGGAGCCAGTACGGCCAATGAGGGCGAGGGTGCGTCCGGCCGCTATCTCCAGATCGACGTTCTCCAGGACGAGACGGCCAGGCTCGTAGCCGAAGTCGACGCACTCGAAGCGGACGTGTCCAGGGCCGGGCGGGAGTGGATGAGCTCCGTCGCTGTCCGAGATCTCCTCAGGCTCGTCGAGGACCTCGAAGATGCGCTCTCCGGCGGCGGTCGCCCGCTGCGCCTGACCAACCCACATGCCGAGCATGCGCAGCGGCATCACGAGCATCGCGAGCAACAGAAAGAAGGCGAAGAAGTCGCCCGGGGTCAGCGTTCCGTTGACCACCATGCGTCCGGCGACGAGGAGTACCGCGGCCTGCGCGATGAGGGGAAGGAAGCTGAGCAACGGCACGTAGAGCGCGCGCTGACGGTTCGCGGCGAGCGCTCGATCGAAGACCGAGTCGGCGGCGCGAGCGAACTGCCTCCCGCGTCGCTCCTCCTGGGAGAACGACTTGACGACATGCACCCCGACGATGCTCTCCTCGGCCACGGTCGAGACGTCGGCGAGCTTCGCCTGCACATCGCGCAGCACCGGGTGAGAGACGCGGCTGTACCGCTGGGCGATGAGGACGATCGCAGGCGTGATCGCGAGCGCGATCAACGCGAGCTGCCACTTGTAGACGAAGAGCACGGCCGTGACGACGACGATCGTCACCACGTGCTGGGCGAAGAAGATGAGGCCGTACCCGAGGAAGAAGCGGACGGACTGCAGGTCGATCGTCGCTCTCGACATGAGCTGCCCGGTCTGGCTGCGGTCGTAGAATCCGAAAGAGAGGCGCAGAAAGTGCGCGTAGAGGTCATCGCGCAGGTCGTACTCGACGGCCAGGGCCTGCCGGCCCGAGAGCAGGCGACGTCCGAGCATGAGCGCGCCGCGGATGAGCCCGAGCGCGACGATGGCGCCGATCCAGTACATGAGAACCCTCGAGTCCGGGTCTCCGTCGAGCTCGTCGATGACGAACCCCGTGAAGACGGGCACGAGGATTCCCGCGACTTGAGAGGCGATCGCGAGGCCGGAGGAGACAGCAAGCGAGGCGCGATACGGACGCAGGAACGCGAGCAGGCGGACAAAGGTCCGTCGTGCGGACTGCGGTCGTGTGGTCAAGTCCTCCTCTGCCGTCACCGGCTCGTAGGGTACGGATCGTGCTGGAGGCGGTGCCGAACGTTTCCGAAGGGCGCGACGCGAGCGCGATACGGGAGATCGGCGATGCCTTCGCGAGCTGCGCGGCGCTCCTCGACGTTCATGCGGACATGGATCACCACCGCTCGGTGTTCACTCTCGCCGCCGACGCCGACCCGCTCGTGGATTCGCTCGTAGCCGGAATCGCGCGGGCTCTCGAGCTCGTCGACTTGCGTGTCCACGACGGCGTTCATCCCCGGGTCGGCGCGGTCGACGTCGTGCCTCTCGTGCACCTCGTCCCAGCGGACGTGGAGCGAGCTCGAGCTGCCGCGCGCGCCGTGGCCGAGCGGGTGGGCGCCGAGCTCGGGGTTCCGGTGTTCCTGTACGGGACGGTGGGTGGCGGCAACCGGCCCGCGTTCTTCCGCTCAGGAGGATTGCCGGAGCTCGGGCGACGCGTCGAGGCGGGCGAGCTGCGAGTGGATGCCGGCCCCTCCAGGCTCGATCCGCGTTCCGGCGCGCTCCTCGTCGGAGCGCGTTCGCCGCTCGTCGCCTACAACGTCGTCCTGGGAGCGGCCGACGCGGCCGTGGCGCGTTCCATCGCGGCGTCGATCCGGGAGTCCGGCGGCGGGATGCCGGGAGTGCAGGCGATCGGCCTCGAGCTGCCGCGCTCCGGGCGAATTCAGGTGAGCATGAACGTGCTCGACCTCGAGCGTGCGCCGCTCCATGAAGTGGTGGAACGGGTTCGACAGGAGGCCGCGCGGCATGGCGCGAGACTCGTCGACGGCGAGCTCGTCGGCCTCGTTCCCGAGCGCGTGCTGGCCGACGCGGCTGCGGCGGGCGTCGCCGTTCCCGGCGTGGACGAATCACGTGTGCTCGAGCGCGCCCTCAGATCCGCCTTGCTGTAGCCGCTCGACGCGCGCGTCGACGCGCTGGACTGTGACTTCAGGCCGAGGATCTAGATGTCCCGCCCACACAGGTTGTGAACGCCTGAGAGATCTATCCGGCC
>JACCTK010000079.1 GCA_013812465.1 Actinomycetota bacterium | reverse complement strand
TGAATGCGGCGCCGGCGCGAGCCGGCTGCAAGCGCGGCCGAGGCGCCCACCACGCTGCCCAGAACGAAGGTGCGGAACCATCCGCGTCGCTCGACGCCATCCATGAGCAAATCTTACGATTCGCGCGATGATTGTCTGCGCCATCGGCGATCTGACGCTGGACGTCCTCGTCCGGCTCGACGGCTCGCTCTCGAACGGAGGCGACACCGCTGCCGAGATCAGGTTCTCTCCAGGCGGACAGGCGGCCAACGTCGCGGCCTGGGCGGCTGCGCTCGGGGCGCAGGCGCGCTTTCTCGGTAAGCGTGGGGACGACGAGCCGGGACAGCTCGCGCTCGCGGGACTCGAGGCCGCCGGCGTCACGGTCTCCGGTCCGGCCGACGGCCGAAACGGGGTCATCTGCGCCCTCGTCTCCCCCGACGGCGAGCGCTCCATGGCCGCAGATCGCGGCGCAGCTGCCGTGCTTCGTCCGGATGAGATCGACCCCTCATGGCTCGAGGGCTGTGAGCACCTCTTCGTGTCCGGCTACGCGCTCCTGCGCGAGCCAACGCGGAGCGCGGCGCTGCTTGCAGTCGAGCTCGGCCGGGCGCAAGACGCCGGCGTCAGCGTCGACCTCGCCACCTGGAGCGCGATCCGCGACGCCGGAGCAGCGGAGTTCCGGGAGGCAGTGGCCAAGGTCGCGCCGGACGTCGTCTTCGCCACCGAGTCCGAAGTGGAGATCTTCGGCGAGCGGCTCCCCGACACGTACTGGATTGTGAAACGGGGAGCTCGCGGTTGCGTCTTCGGCGAGGACGAGAGGTCTGCGCTTCCTGTCGAGCGCGTCGTCGATACGACCGGCGCCGGAGACGCGCTCGCCGCCGGGTGGATCGTCGGAGGGCCCGGGCTTGCGCTGGAGGCGGCCGCGAGGTGCGTTCAGCACCTCGGGACGATGCCGTAGCGTGCCGAACGTGGAGGAGCTCGTCGTTCTCTCCCAGGAAGTACGAGACGCGCTCGACGCGGGCGCGCCGCTTGTCGCCCTGGAGACGACACTGGTCGCGCACGGCTTCCCGGCGCCTGACGGCGTCGAGGTTGGCCTCGCGAGCGAAGCGGCGGTGCGCTCGGCGGGGGCGGTCCCGGCGACGATCGGCGTGCTCGACGGCCGCATCCGCGTGGGTCTCGCGCCGAGCGATCTCGAGCGCTTCACGCCGGAGGCGCGCAAGGCCGGCCCGCGCGACCTCGCGGCCTGCGCGGTGCAAGGCGCCGTCGGGGCGACGACCGTCGGCGGCGCGCTGACGGTCGCAGGGTGGGCTGGCATCCCGTTCCTCGGCACCGGTGGGATCGGCGGCGTGCACCGCGGATTCCCCTTCCCTCCTGACGTGTCCGCAGACGTCCCCGCGATCGCACGGACGCAAGCGCTCGTCGTCTCGTCCGGCGCGAAATCGCTTCTGGACGTGCCCGCGACCGTCGAAGTCCTGGAGACGCTCGGCGTGCCGGTGCTGGGTTTCCGCACGGACACGCTGCCGCTCTTCTACTCGGCGGAGGGAGGCCCGCCGATCCCGCAGCGCGTCGAGGAGGCGGCGGAGGCGGCGCAGATCGCCGCGGCGCACTGGGCGCTCGCGGGCGCGGGTCTCCTGCTCGCCAACCCCCCGCCCGCGAGCCTGGACGTCGAGGACCTGATCGAATCGGCCCTGTCCGAGGCGGCCGCCACAGGCATCTCGGGACAGGCGGTGACGCCGTTCGTGCTGTCGTTCCTGCACGAGCGAAGCGACGGCCGGACGCGTGGAGTCAACCGTTCGCTGATCGTCGAGAACGCGCGGCTGGCCGGTGAGGTCGCGGTAGCCTTCGCCGCCCTGTGAGTCTCTACGACGACGTCAGGGGTCTGCCGCTCGAGATCGAGGGCTACTCGCTCGAGGGGCTGGAGCTGCAGGCTCGCAGCGACTTCCTCCGCAGGACGACCGTTGTCCACCTGCACGGCGGAGGAGAAGAGGGGATCGGCGAGGACGTCACCTACCACGCCGAGGAGCACGAGTTCTCGCAGAAGCTCGGGCCTTTGTTCCCGCTGGCCGGCGCCTGGAAGCTGCACACATTCTCCCAGCACTTGGGCGCGCTTCCGCTCTTCCCGCAAGAGCCGGAGCAGCACGCCTACTGGGACTACCGGCGCTGGGCCTACGAGAGCGCAGCGCTCGACCTCGCCTTGCGCCAGGCCGGCCTCTCTCTCGGCCAAGCCGTCCACCGCGAGCCTCGCCCCGTTCACTTCGTCGTGTCCATGGGGCTTGGCTCTCCTCCCTCGACGGAGCGCCTGCATTCCTGGCTAGGCCTCTATCCGGAGCTGCGCTTCAAGCTCGACGCTGACGGGGAATGGTCGGACGAGCTGATCGGGGAGCTGGCCACCACGGGCGCCGTCGACTCGGTCGACTTCAAGGGCCAGTACCGCGGCACCGTCGTCGACTCGCCGCCCGATGCGGCGCTCTACCGGCGGGTCGCCGAGGCGCTACCCGAGGCGTGGCTCGAGGATCCAGGGCTGACTCCGGAGACGGAGGCCGCGCTCGATGAGCACCGTGGCCGGGTCACGTGGGACGCGATCATCCACTCGGTCGAGGACATCGAGGGACTGCGCTGGCCACCGAAGACCGTGAACGTGAAGCCCTCTCGCTTCGGCTCGTTGGAGCGTCTTTTCGCGGCGTACGACTACTGCGAGGCGCAAGGGATCGGGGCGTACGGCGGAGGCCAGTGGGAACTCGGGCCCGGGCGGGGCCAGATCCAGCTTCTGGCCTCGCTCTTCCATCCGGACACCCCGAACGACGTGGCGCCGCGGGACTTCAACATGGAGCCGAAGACGGGACTCCCGGAGAGCCCGCTCGAGGTCGAGCCGCGCAAAACCGGTTTCCTCGCCCTGTAGGGGCAAGGCTTGCCTCGCCCTCGTGACACAGGGCGAGCGTTACGCCAGGGTTCCCAGGAAGTCGTCCACGGAGATCAGCGGCAGCGACTCGAGCTTGGCGCTTCCCCGCGCCCCCAGCGCGACCGAGACCTTGGCGATGGTGATGTCATCGGGCGCCTCGACGATGTTGACGAAGTCATACGCGCCGAGCGACGCCCACTGGTGGAGCACCTTCGCGCCCATCTCCTCGACGTCGCGGTTGACCTCACGCAGACGGTCGGGGTTCGCGTGCAGCGTCTGCACTCCCTTCTCGGTCAGCGTGGTGAGCATCAGGTAGGTCGGCATGTCGCTCCTTTCATCGCTTTATCGCTCGCCGCGCGAGCGTCAGTCCGTATCGCAGGAGTCGCGGCGCCACCCGAACGCCTGCGTCCGCAGATCGCCTCATCGCGCGCGAGCGTAACCGAGCGTCCTGGTCGACGTACAGGAGCGCGGCGCCGAAGAACACGACGGGCGACACGACTATCGAGGCCAGCGTCGCCGCTGCGATCCTCGTGTTCTCGGCGAACTCACGCAAGACGAAGAAGAGCGCGGCCTGCGTGAGGAAGACGACGATCGCGAGCGTCGACAAGCCTCCGAGCACGTGGACGAAGTCCGCCCGCG
>JACCTK010000067.1 GCA_013812465.1 Actinomycetota bacterium | reverse complement strand
GGTAGTTACGCGAGATCCACTCGTGCGCGGCGAGCAAGAAGCCGCCGGTGCCGCAGGCGGGATCGCAGATCGCCGTCCCGGGCTCGGGACGCATCACCTCGACGATCGCTCTGATCAGCGGCCGGGGGGTGAAGTACTGGCCGGCGCCGGATTTCACATCCTCGGCGTTTTTCTCGAGCAGCCCCTCGTAGGCGTCGCCCTTGACGTCGGCGTCGAGTGTGAGCCAGTTCTCGCGGTCGATCAGGTCGACGATCAACCGGCGCAGCTTCGCCGGGTCCTGAATCCGGTTCTGCGCCTTGCGGAAGATGACGCCGAGCATCCCCGGCCGGCGGCCGAGCTCGGTCAGGACGTGTCGGTAGTGCACTTCCAGCTCGTCGCCGTCGCGGGCGAGGAGGCTCGCCCAGTCCAGCCCCTCGGGGATGAACGGCACGGCGTCGAAGGGCGGCTTCGTCTGCTCCTCCGCCATCTTGAGGAAGAGCAGGTAGGTGAGCTGCTCGAGGTAGTCGAGGTAGGAGAGCCCGTCATCACGGAGGACGTGGCAGTAGCTCCAGAGCCGTTGTACGAGGCCATTTCCGACGCTCATGTACTCATCCTTGTCAGGTCACGTTTGACCTGTCAAAACCAACGGGTAATATGTGGCGAGCAGGCGTCGACCGCATGGTCCATGGCCTGCTCTTCTTTTCAGGCGCCTGATTCACGCCCGTTCGCTGTACTCAGCGATGTTGAGGCGCGCGTCGCGGTAACCGCCGACGAAAGACTTGACGCCGGCTCGCTTCTTGACGTGGTTGAGGAGCTTCACCTTGGGTTTGTATGCGGCGAGGTCGACGATGCCTGTCTTCGCCTTGTGCTCATAGACGACCGCTCCGAGGATGAGGTCGATGAGCTGAAGCAGGTCGACGCCGCTTGACCGCATCCGGCAGACGCCTGCGACTGCGGTCCGCCGGAGCTTGAGGTTCACGTAGTCGCGGACATTCTCCTCGAAGGTCTCGCCGGGCGGAGTACTGTACTCGTCGGCGATTACCCAGAGCGTTTCGCCGCGACGGATGCTCCCACGAACGAGCTGTCGCGCCAGCGACTCGTAAGCCTTGAACTGGCCGCCGAAGCGGCCGATCACGTCGTGCTTGGTCTTGTCCGCGACGAACGCCGACAAGGTCGCATCCGAGCTGAAGAAGACGTTGACGAGGTCGATCATCAGCGGCAGCTTCTTCTCCGAGACCTTGTTCCACTTGATCTCGTCGTAGAAGTGCTGGCGATCACGGATCCGCTGCATCGGTCGCGCGAGCTTGTACGGATCGGTGCAGCGCAGTAGGCCGACCGCGAAGAACGGGTCGCGCGCGCCGCCGAGCGTTCCCGTTTCGTCGAGGAAGGCGAATGCGTATTTTGAGGACGCTGACACAACGCGACGTTCGGTCACGCTTCAGAAGATACGAGCCACGGCGGACGGGCTCCCGCCCGCGGTTAGGCGGAGTTCCCTCGGCGGGAACTCAGGGCCATGGCCCGCTCGGCGGCGATCCGCTCGAGGAACGCGGACGCCGGCTCGTCGGCCGGGTCCTGCGGGACGAGCTCGCCGCGGAAGGCGCGCTCGAGGATCGAGCGGCGAAGGGCGGCGCTACGGCGCTTCGCCGCCTCGATCGCGCGATGCATCGCGTCGATCAGGGAGAGCTGCTGCTCGACTTCGTTCACGATCCGACGCTGCTCCTCGAGTGGCGGCACCGGAACTTCGACACGCGCGACGGTGCCCTGGTCGATCTTGGGCATGCTCCCCGCAATGCCCTGCGCCGAGGTCTGGAAGTAGCGTCGTATGGGGCGCGACTTGAGGACGATCGCGAGGAACTCGGGCAGCAACTTCTCGGCCACTCTGACCCGAATCAGCAAGTCGGGGAAGATCGCCCATCGGTCACCGCCGCGGTAGAGCGCCGCCGTTCCCACGAGCTCAGGCGTGTTCGACCGCTCGATCAAGACGTCACCCGGCTCGAGCCAGAGGTTCGCGATGCGAGCTGGATCGGCGCCCGTCAGCTTCGTGTTCTCGTCGGTGAACTCGCCCCGCGTTACTGCCGTCAGCGTGAGCGTCCTCACGTCGCCAGTCCTGGAGGCCTTGGCAGAGTGCCCGTTTCGAAGGGGCTCGCGCAGCAGCTCTCCGAGACTTTCGGTCGGCCACTCGCCGGACGTCCCGACGGAATAGACTGCGCCGCGGAGAGGAGGTGTTCGCGCTGTGGCGCGCCGCAGCAACTGCTCGGCGGCGTCGAGGCGGGAGAACTGTTCCTCGATCGCCGCCACGATCCGCCGCTGCTCGTTTAGCGGCGCGACGGGGACGCTCCAGGCAGATAATCGCGCGGCACCGATGTGATGAATGCCGACGCCAGGTGCTGCATCGCCCAGCCGCCCTGAGCGCGCCTCGGCGAGGAGGAAGTAGTGCAGGTACTTGAGAAGGGCGCCACGCGAGCGAACTCGTACCAGCGTGTTTTGGAAGCAACAGCCCTCGATCTCTCCCTTCCAGAGCGCAGGCTTTCCAACCTCGCTGGCACTCCCCGAGGCTTCGGCGACAAGGACGTCACCGAGACGAAGCTCGTAGACGTCGCTCTCGTGCTCGGAGAAGTTCATCTCCTTGACGTCGCGTAGATCAAGACCCTTCCAGGTGACGTTGGCGGCGCGAAGGTACGGCCGCATGCGGGAGCCGGAGTGGTTCTTGGGCGATCGCTGCCGCCCGAGCCTCACGTCCGCCAGTTCATCGAGTCGCGCTTCGGCCCATCGAACAGGCAAGTCGGTCATACGACGAGCGCCTCGTTCAACTCGTCCAGCAACGGCGTGAGCTGGCTCCCAAAGACCTGGCCTGCCCTGCCGAGCCCGCCGTGCTGGATGAACGGGGCGTACTGGAAGTCGTCCGCCGAGATCGCGAGCGAGCCG
>JACCTK010000046.1 GCA_013812465.1 Actinomycetota bacterium | reverse complement strand
TGTCAGCGTGAGAACACAAACCGCGTCACAGATTCTCGTCAGTCGGCCCGAGGCTGCTCGACTCCTCGGCGTCTCGACTGAGACGGTCCGGCGCCTGGTCGCGCGCGGGGTGCTCGAGGAAATCAGGTTCACTCCGGAGTCGCACCCACGCTTCCGGCTGCGGGACGTCTTGGCCCTGAGCGGCCAGCGGAAGAGTCCATGAAACGCAGCGAGGGCCTCGCGAAGTCCGAGCGAGGCTCCCCATGAAACGCGAACGCCCCTTCCGGGGCATCCGCCGACCGCTCACCAGCGACCGCCTCCAAGATAGCAGCGGTCTCGGCGGCCGGACGCCGTTGCAGGTCTGGACGGCTGCCCTCTTCAACCTGCTCGCCGATGCCCGCGAAGAGCTCGATGACACCAGCTACGTAGCGTTCGCCTCGATCGTCGTCGAGCGCGTCGAGATCGAGGCGGCCAGGCTCGCGGTGGGCGAGGCCGTTCGCGCGAAGAGGGCCGCATGACCGTCGAGGAGCTCCTCTCCGGTCTCGATCCCGCGGCGTACTGGGAGTGCCCGTGTGGGAATGAAGACCCCAAGTCAGGCGCGACAACGACGCCGGTCCGGACGCTGGTCTCGCTGCGCGAACCGCGGTGTCCGTTCTGTCACCGCGAATACCGTCCCGAGTACCGCATTCCGATCGAGGAGCCGTCGGCGTGACCGTCGAGGAGTTCCTCTCCGGTCTCGAGCGAGTGAAGCGGTCCGGCAACGGCTGGATGGCGCGGTGCCCTGCGCACGAGGACAGACACGCGAGCCTCTCGGTCGGAGAGGGCGACGACGGGCGCATCCTCCTCAAGTGTCACGCGGGCTGCACCAACGAAGAGGTCGTCGCGGCTCGCGGCTGCACGATGGCCGACCTGTTTGCGAACACGCGCACTACCCCCGCTGATTCGCGTGCAACAGTGCAACACCGCTCCGCAAACCCGCATTCCTCCACGGATTCGGGTGTTGCAAAGGGTGATCCGGGGAGTGTTGCAGGAGACACCGTTGCACCGTTGCAACCGGATCAGGGGGGATTGCGTGCGTGCACCCTCGAGGCGTACTCCGAGGCGAAAGGCCTTCCGGTCGACTTCCTGCGCACTCTCGGTCTCTCGGACGCCAAATACGCGGACCTGGCCGCCGTCCGGATGCCGTACGTGGACAGGGACGGTCTCGAGCAGGCGGTCCGGTTCCGGATCTCGCTCGACGGAGAGGATCGGTTCCGCTGGAAGTCCCGCTCGAAGCTCTGCCTATACGGGCTGACGCGCGTTCGTCGAGCCCGTGAGCTCGGCTACGTCGTCCTGGTGGAGGGTGAGAGCTGCGCCCAGACTCTGTGGCTCCACAAGATCCCGGCGCTCGGAATTCCGGGTGCCAACAACTGGAAGGACGACCGGGACGCTCCCGAGCTCGAGGGCATCGGAACGGCATACGTCGTGATCGAGCCCGACAAGGGCGGACAGACCATTCTCAACTGGCTCGCGTCGTCCCGTCTGACGGGGAGCCGACCCCCTGAGCCGGAGGGTGCGGAAGAGGAGACCGACGACGACGCCCCGACCATGTCGATCCTCCGGCGTGGCATGGACGGATCGGGGCACTTCGTGGACATTTGGGAAGAGGCCCCTGTCGCGAAGGGCGAGCAGCCCAAGCTCCCCAAAGTCAAGCTCATCTCACTCGCGGACGCCAAGGACGTCAGCGACCTCTACCTGCAAGACCCCGAACGCTTCGCGGACAGCTTCGAGGAGGCGCTGCAGAACGCGATCCCGTACGAGGAGCATGAGCGCATCGCCTCGGAGATCCGGGCGAAGGCGGCATGGGATCGAGCAGGCATCCTCGCGAAGCAGCCGCGCATCCTCGACGTCTTCGAGCTCGAGCTCGACGGAGCCGGCGTCGTCGGCGAGCGTCGACTCTGCAAGCTCATCTACCTGGCGATCACGGGCCGCTTCCTCGATCGCTTCGCGTCGATCGCGATCAAGGGGCCGAGCGCGTCGGGCAAGTCGTGGACGATCGAGCGGGTCCTCGAGTTCTTCCCGCCCGAGGCGTACTACTCCCTCACTGCCATGAGCGAGCGGGCGCTCGCCTACGGGACCGAGCCTCTGAGTCATCGCTTCCTCGTCCTCTTCGAGGCGGCTGGCCTGGAAAGCGACTTCGCGTCCTACCTCGTGCGGAGCCTCCTCTCCGAGGGATGTGTCCGATACGAAACGGTCGAGAAGGGCAAGGACGGCGAGCTCCGTGCTCGTCTGGTCGAACGAGAAGGACCTACCGGGCTGATCGTCTCCACGACCTCGGTCTCCCTGCATCCGGAGAACGAGACGCGGTTGCTCTCGCTGTCGGCAACGGACACGCCTGACCAGACCAAGCTCGTCCTCTCACGTCTGGCGAGCGACGATCTTCGCGAGCCCGACCTGTCCCGCTGGCATGACCTCCAGGTCTGGCTCGAAGGCGGAGAGCACGAGGTCGCGATCCCGTACGCACGGACGCTCGCTGATCTCGTCCCTCCGGTCGCTGTCCGGCTGCGGCGTGACTTCCGGAGTGTTCTCTCTCTGATCCGGTCGCACGCGATCCTCCACCAGGCAACCCGCGAACGGGACGAGATCGGTCGGATTGTCGCGACCCTCGAGGACTACGCGATCGTCCGCGACCTGGTCTTCGACATCGTGTCCGAGGGCGTCGAGGCGACCGTCCCCGCGACCGTCCGTGAGCTCGTCGAGGCGGTCACCACGTTCGATGAGCCGATCTCTGTCGCAAAGCTTGCCCTGACACTAGGGCTCGACAAGTCGGCGACCTCGAGGCGCTGGCAGAACGCACGAGCTCGCGGGTACCTGCGCAACCTCGAGGACAAGAGGGGCAAGCCGGCGAAGATTGTGCTCGGAGAGCCCCTGCCGGACGACGTCGAGATTCTGCCCTCGGTCGAGCTTCTCGAGGAGCGTTGCACCGTTGCAGGCGCATCAGGGGAGGTCCCGCGTGTGCTCGCCGCCGACGTCGTCGAGTGCATCGTTTGCAGTTCCCCGTACGAGTTAGACGACGAGCACCCGGAGCGGCTCCGGTGTCCGACGTGCGCAGGGGAGGTCGCCGCGTGAGCGAGCGGCTCCCTGAGCTCCTCGATGCCAAGAAGCTCCAGGCTGAGCTCGCCGTCACCCGCGCTGCAGCCGAGGCGATCATGCGCCGGTTGCCGGTCGTGCAGATCGAGGAACTGCGGAAGGTGTACGTCCGGCGAAGCGACGTCGTCGAGTACCTCGAGGCGAGGACGTTCTCGAAGCAGGAAGTACCATCGTGACTCGGGGCGGGCCTCGGCTGGATTCCCTGAACAAGACTCCTCCGTGCTCGCCCCGATGTATCCTTCGGGTGTTCAGGGAATCGCTCGAAGGAGGAGTCAGATGGCAAGCCTCGTGATCACAACCCGCCAGACGAAGGCTG
>JACCTK010000002.1 GCA_013812465.1 Actinomycetota bacterium | reverse complement strand
CGTACGGGGCGTACATCAGCCTCGAGAAGCGCCACATCGAGAGAAAGGTGGCCGCACTCTCTCGCTATGCCTCACAGCAGCACCGCCGGTATGCCGATCCCGAATACGTCTGGAACCTCGCCCGCGTCCACGGCGTGAACGTGAACCGCGAGTACGCGGAATGCTTCCAGGTGTACCGGATCGTCGCCTGAGCGAGGGCCGTTGTCCGGTGGTTCTCGAGTAGAGGCGCTCCTGCCTTGTTCTGACGAAGAGGCCAGCCACCGGCGATGTGGCGTGCGTTGACCGACGATCGGTCAAGTGGCGTCACGACGTGTGTCCTCCGACTCTGCGAATGCTCCTCTGAACAATCTCCAATTGCTAAACCTGGTGCACAGAAGAGCCTCCGGTTCGGCGTAGCTGGCGTCGAATCGGGGGCCGCGGGTGACCTAGCTACAGAATCGACTGCATGAACATAGTGTCCGAACGCGTTGCCGCGCTCGATGCACCTCAGGCTTCGCGACCTGGGACTGTTTGCGGTGATCCGGACCTCGCTCACTTCATCCGGACAATGAGCTCGGTTGTCCCAGGCAGGAACTCGGAGGATACTCCGACTGCGATCTCGGCGAGAGGTGCCGATGCGCTAGTAGCTCACAGCGAATTGATATCGCGACTGCGCGACAGATCGCCAGAAATCACGGTTGGCCCTCTCGCCTTCGACCGGCAGTATTGGATCGCCACCGGCCGCCCCCCGCATCTGCCAGCACGCTCTGGCGTACTCGATCAGTCTAAGTTTGTGGAAACCCCTGCGAGTGAAGAAGTTGCTGCCAGTACAAAGCCATTTGGGATGGGCTTGTACACGTCGACCGGAGTTTTTGGGACTCTCGGCATGTGGTCGTGCTATCTGGAGCTCAATAAGGGGTCGACCCTTTTCCCAACACCATGGACGATTTGGCGTGTGAGCGCGAGGCCCGCTGCGCGCGTTATCGAAATATCCTCAGCTGCGGAATGGGTAGAGTTCGCATCTAGCGCCCATCGCGTCGAAGGCGGGCTCCTTTACCCTAACTGGTCGCTCATCGCCGATCGATGGGATGGAGTTCATGTGACGGCCCGCGCCGTGGCGGCCATCCAGGGCATGATCTTCATGGTCGATGGACATCTCATAGCGCCTTCGTACTGGGATACCGAGGCCACCTTTTGGTTGCGTTGGGTGTTCGACACCATCGAGTTCGTTGACGAAGTGAAATGGGTAGTCACCGAGCCGCGGTGCGCGGGAGGAAGGGCTGGGGCGCGGCTTCACAACTCCGCTGCTCGTTCGGCCGCGCTAGTTTCCCACCGTGTCCGAACTGACTCGTCGCGGGCTCCTGGCGCGGGCAGGCCTCGCGGCGGGCGCTCTCGCCGTCGGCCGGCCGGAGCTCGCCGAGGCAAGCGATGCGGCGCCCGATCTCCGCGATTGGGGCTCGGTCCGCTCGCAGTTCGAGCTGCAGCCCGGTCGGATCCATCTCACCTCCTTCCTGCTTGCCACTCATCCGCGGCCGGTACGCGATGCGATCACCGCTCACCGGCAACGGCTCGATGCGAACCCCGTCGAGTACCTGCACGGTCCCGGTGACGCACTGAGCGCCGCGGCGCGGGAGGCGGCGGGTCGCTTCCTGGGAGCCCCGGCGTCCGAAGTGGCGCTCACGGACTCGACCACGATGGGCCTTGGCCTCCTCTACACGCGTCTCGCGCTGCGCGCGGAGGACGAGGTACTCACCACGGAGCACGACTTCTATGCGACTCACGAGTCGCTCCGGCTCTCGGGCGCGCGCGTCCGACGCATCGCGCTCCACGGTGACCCGCGCCGAGCGTCGGAGGACGAGATCGTGAGCCGCGTGCTGCGAGCGGTCACGGGGCGGACGCGGGTGGTCGCGTTGACGTGGGTCCACTCGAGCACGGGCGTCCGGCTGCCGGTGCGAACGATCGCGCAGGCGCTACCGGAACGCGTGCTCGTCTGCATCGACGGCGTGCACGGCTTCGGCGCGAATGCCGCGAACGTCAGCGACCTCGCCTGCGACGCCTTCGTCTCCGGCTGCCACAAGTGGCTCTATGGCCCTCGAGGGACCGGCGTGTTGTGGGCGAACGAACGCGTGCGAGAGCTCATGCGACCGACGATCCCGTCCTTCGACGGCTCCAGCTACGGCGCCTGGGTCGCGGGCGGCGCGCCGAGCGGCATCCCCGATGGGCCGACCCTCACGCCCGGCGGGTTCCACTCTTTCGAGCACCGCTGGGCGCTTCCGGAGGCGTTCGCCCTCCACGAAGGGATCGGCCGCGAGCGCGTCGAGGAGCGAATCCGCGGCCTTGCGTCACGCCTGAAGGCTCGGCTCGCCGAGGTGCGCGGCGTGCGGCTGCGAACGCCGCAGTCGCCCGGGCTTTCCGCCGGACTCGTCTGCTTCGAGGTCGCCGGCCGCGACCCGTCCGAGGTCGTCGCGCACCTCGCGTCGCGGCGGATCGTCGCGAGCGTCACGCCCTACGCATTGCGCTACGTCCGGCTCGGGCCGGGGATCGTGAACACGCCCGAGCACGTGGACGCGGCGGTGATGGCGGTCGCGTCTCTCAGATGATTAGCGCGCCGGCCGTAGCCGCGTGCCGATCGCGCGGCGCTCGGAGGGCAGGTAGAAGCCGACGAAGGCGAGCGCGAGCGGATACGCCAGCGCAAGTACGAAGGAGATCGCGAGATTCGCGTTGAGCAGCTTTCCCGCGACGACGAGCACGATACCGACTGCGGCCGCGGTCGCGACGCGCCGCCACTGGTACGGCACCGGGTAGATCCGCTGCGCCCACCAGGCCATGCCGGCGAACATCGTCGCGTAGGCGGCGATCGTCGCGACGGCCGCGCCCATCATTCCGTAGCGCGGGATCAGGATCAGGTTCAGCGCGACGTTGACCACGGCGGCGGCGCCGGTCACGACCCAGTTGAACTGCGTGCGCCGCGCGCGTCCCACGCCGATGACGACGACGATGTAGGCGCCGAAAGCGACGGCGGCGAACGCGAGCGGCCCGACGACCCGCGAGGACTCGGCGAACGCGGGCGCAGCGATCCAGTCCACGATCCACGGGGAGAGGAGCGCGAGCCCGGTGGCGACCCAGGTCGTCAGGAGCACGAGATACGTGAGCACGTACGCATACGTGCGGCGAGCTTCGCGCTCGTCCTCGATCGAGTATGCGAACGCGGGCCACGCGAGACGAAACGCGGTCAGGAGGAGCACCATCGCCGACGCGATCCGGACGCCGACGGAGTACAGGCCGACCTCGGTCGTGTCCGCGAGCCGCACGAGAAAGAGCCGGTCGCTGAAGTTCGTGACCCACAGAAACAGCGCGGTCGGGATGAGCGGCACGCCGAACCGGTTCATCTCCCGCAGGAGGCTCCTGTCGAACTGGAGCCCGAGCTGCTCGCGCCGGTAGCCGACGAGCGTGGCGTACACGATGAGTGTTCCGATGAAGTTCCCGATGATGACGCCGATCGGGCCCTGGTCGAGCGAGACGACGAGAAGCAGAGTCGCGCCGATCGTGAGCAGGATGTTCGCGAGGCTGGCCGTCACGAAGGCGACCGATCGCTCCTCCACGCGGAAGAGGGACGTGAGCTGCTCGTAGTTCATCCCCGCCCAGAGGCCGACGAAGGACGCCATGACGAGCTCGGAGTCGTCCGCTGAGCCGAAGAGCAAGTCGGCGATCGTTTCCGACAGTAAGAGGCCGGCGACGAGGCCCGCCGTGGCCATGGCCATCGTGAACCAGAAGGACGTGCGGAGCACGAGGCGCCGGTGCTCGGGCGCGGACGAATCGAAGTAGAAGCGGAAGAACGCGGCGTGGATCCCCATCCGCAGGACGATTCCAATGACCGTGGTAAGCGCGATGAGCGTCTCGACCTTCCCGTAGTCGGACGGGGAGAGGTAGCGCGTGTACAGGGGCAGCAGGAGAACCGCGAGGATCCGCGAGACGAGGCCGCCGAGTCCGTAGATCGCGGAGTGCCTGCCGAGCCGCCTGAGCTCTGCGCCGAGAGCCATCTCAGAGTCGAGCGTAAAGCGCCAGCAGGCGGTCGGTGACGCGCTCTATGTCATGGACCTGCTCGACGTATGCGCGCGACGCCTCCCCGATGCGGCGGCGCTCCTCAGCGTCTGCCACGAGCGGTTCGAGGCGCTGGCGGAGGTTGGCCTTCGTCGCGCTCACGATCGGAATGCGCGTCTCGAACGCCTCCTCGCTGCGTGCCACCGCCTCCTCGTGCAGAAACGTCACCACCGGCTTCGCGAGCGCCATGCACTCGATAGCAAAAAGCCCGTACCAGCCCGCGTTCAGCTGGTCGATGACGATGTCGGCCTCGCGGTAGCGCTCGAACGCCTCGTCGTGATGGAGGCCCTCGACGAGGACGAGGTCGGCGTCGAGCCCCTCGCACGCGGCGAGCACGTGCTCGGTTCCCTTGCGGCGTCGCGACGACGGCGCATGGAGGATCACGGGCCTCGTGCGATCGGTGGCGGGGAACGCTGGCTCGATCGCCGCAACGTCGATCCCCGGCGGGATCACATCGGCCTCGGGCACCCAGCGGATCGCATCGTAGGAGCCGACGAGCTGGGCGCCGGCTTTCTTGCCGAACGCGAGCTCGGCCGGGCTCTTGCCGCGGATGTCGGACCCGAGGTAGTGCATGACCGACTTCTTGCGGAGCGCTCGCAGGATCGGGAACTGCACCGACTGCGGAACGAGCGTGAGGCCGAAGTAGAAGTGGAAGACGTCGGTGGTCGGGAGGAGGTCGAGGAGCGCGCGCCCCTGCGTGACCTGTCTGCGAACGAAACCGCCGCTCCGTTCGAGCGAGCGGTCGGCCTCCGGGTGCAGCCTGTAGCGGTTGAACACGACCAGTTGGGCGTCGACGCCGCGAGCTCGCAGCGCCTGGACGTTCGCCCACGGAACGCCCGCGGTGTTGACCGGGCAATGGACGACACGAAGCAACTCGGTGTCAGACACCGAATCGTGTCAAGGGAGTTTCGTGCCGAGATTGCGAAAGTCTCTCAACAGGCTGTGAGAGTGCCGATCCAGCGCCACGAGCGGTGTGAACCTCACGATCGCCCGATAAAGACCGGCCGACGCCGGACACGTACGCGGGGGGCGCATCCGCCGGAGTGTCTGACACTGAGGTTCGGGTTCTCACGTGAGGTCGATGTCGTCTTCGGCGAGCTGGGCGAGCCGGCGTGCCTTGTCGGCTTCGAGCATCGCCCGCATCGTCTGTCCCATCGTCTCGCCCGGATAGACCCAGATCGCCGGATGGACGAGGATCTGGAGCCATGGAAACGCGCCCGCGCGCAGCTCCTCGTGAGGGCAGCCCGACCGCCAGCGCTGGTTCGAGTCGGAGCGGTACGTCGGTGGAGTGAAATAACGCTTGCCGTAGGCGTTCGCTGCGTCGGGGATCTCGTCAGACGCGTACTCGGGCCTCGGGTTGTGCCAGGAGACGACCGGGTCGAAGCGCTCGTCGAGGACGACGTTCGGGTACACGGCGTGTAGGCCGACGCGATGTCCGAGCTCACGAATGCGCGCGATGGCCGACACGCCTTCCGGCGACACGAGGTTGTAGAAGACGGACTCGGTCATGAGCAGGTAGGTGGCCTGCACCCCGAGCTCCGCTTCGAGCTCTGCCATCGTGACCGCCGCCTCCAGCGAGAGGTCGATGTCGTGGCGGAGGAAGAGGTCTCCGTGCTCCGGCCCGGTGCCAAACTGCGCGAAGCGATAGCCACCTGCGTAGGCCGCCTCGAGGATCTCTCGGTAGTGCTCCAGGTCGAACGAGCAGCTCATCGCCGGGCGAGCACCCAGTGAAACGCGACTGCGCTCTCGGGCTCTTGCATCTGCGCGAGCTCGTCGCGCAGCAGCTCGAATCCGGCGCCCGAGAGCATTCGGCGGGTCGTCTCGGGCGGAAAGCTGGAGAAGAACATCGTCGTCCCGAGCCAGTCTCCCGTCCACGACCCGGTGTCGCTCGTGCCGAAGGCAGCGAGGAGGAGCCCATCCGGTACGAGCCACGACCGGATGCTCTCGAAGAGGCCGCCGAGTAGATCGCGCGGAGTGTGGTTGAAGGAGTAGAAGGCGGCGACTGCTTCGAACTGCGCGGGCTCGAGCTCTAACGCCGTGAAGTCGGCGTGGATGAACTCGGCGTCGGGGACGTTCGCACGGGCGCGTGAGATCTGCTCCCCGGAGATGTCGACGCCGGTGACGCGAAAGCGCTCGGCGAGAAGGAGCGTGTCCGGCACTCCCGCGCCGCAGCCGAGCTCGAGGATCCGTGCGCCGTCAGCCAGCCGGGAGGTCAGGGCTTCGCTCCACTCGCGCCGAGGCCCGTCCACGATCTGATCTCTCCATTCGAGGAAGTGGTCGCTGATGACGTCATAGCCGCGCTCGACGATTTGCGTTCTCAGATCGGTCACGTCATCACCTCGACGGCCAGCAGCCCAGCAGCGTGGTCGGCGCGTCGCACGGCCTCTTCTGGAGTTTCCCCGACCGCGATCACGTAGCCGCGCCGGTCGCCGTCACGGCGTACGGGCCGAATTGTCTCGCCGACTTCGAGATAGGTGTCGGCCTGAACGACACCCTCGGCGTCGCGGACAGGATCGAGGCTTCCGATCGACACGACCCGGCCGGTCGACAGCGGGCCAGGGTCGGCGGTGAAGAAGCGGATGGCGAGCGGCTGGGAGAACTGCGGGAGCGCATGCTCGTCGCCGATCTCCTCGCCAAGTGCCTGGCGAAGCGCGATCTCGACGAGGTCGACGCCGACCGCGTGGCGGACGAGGTCGGCCATCTGCCCACCTGGGATGCGCGCCGCGACCTCGACCACCGCGACATCTCCCTCCGGCGACGCGATGAGCTGCGGGAAAGCGATCCCGTCCCGCAGCCCAAGTGCCCGCACGGAGTCAACGGCGATGTGCTCGGCTTGCTCGAGCTGGTCGGCGGGGATCGACGGAGGGTAGACGTGCATCCAGCCGACTCCGAAACCGATCCCCGGAGGCCGGAGCCGGTCGGACAGCGTCAGCAATGTTGTCTCTCCGCCCCGCGCGATCACGATCCCGTTCATCTCGATGCCGTCCACGAACGCCTCGACCAACGCCTCGTGCGTCGGCGACTCGTTCAGCGCCTCCTCGAGATCTCGCTCGAGGTCCTCGACGCTCTCCACGCGAAACACAGCGCGTTGCCCACCCGAGTCGACAGGCTTGAGAACGGCTGGGAGCCCGGACGCGTCGAGTGCCTGCGGCGCATTCTCGGCCGAGCGAATGGCAGCGAACAGCGGCTGCGGAACTCCCGCGTCGGCGAGCGCGGCCCGCATCGCCAGCTTGTGGGTCATCCGGTGAGCGGTGTCGATCCCGATCCCGGCGAGCCCGAGCTCGTCCGCCACCGCGGCCACGACCGGTACGGCGCGGTCGGCCGAGACGGTCAGCACGCCGTCGACCCGATGACGCCGACCGACCTCGGTTACAGCTGGGACGTCCGTGAAGTCGACGACCTCGGCGATGTCGGCCGAGCGAAGACCAGGCGCCTGCGGGTTGCGGTCGACCGCGACGACCCTCAGATCTCGTGCGCGCGCCTGCTCGATCGCACGGCGCTGGTGGCGACCCGCGCCGACGAAGAGGACGGTCTTCACGGCCGCCGATGCTAGACGCCAAGAGCACGGTGACTGTCACCCTGCGGTGACTGTCACCAGCTTCTCGTCGCTAGGAGGGCGGAAGGAGCCACGGCGAGAACCTGCTCCAGCGCTCGATGTGGCAGCCGTTCGTCAGGTTGAAGCTCGCCCACACGCGCCGTCCTTCGAGGACACCGGTGATCCGAGCGAGATCCGGGCCACCGTAGATCTCGGTGCAGATGGCAGGTCGGGGAACGGGTGCGAAGAGCTTTCGCCCGCCGGTGGCGAGCTTGCGGCAGGCGTCTCCAGGTCGGGCGACCGTTCCCCGCGCAGGCTCACACCGGAGCGTCCACGTCTTCTGCCCGACCGAGCCTTCCCCTTTCGGCCAGTACGTGATCTTCAAGGAGGTGACCGACGACGTTGCCGCCGATCCGGACGCAGCCAGCACTAGCGCAAGCACGCCCAGAGCGATTCCGCGCATACGGCCAAGGTACCTGGCCTGGTCCTCACTAGACTCGCCGCGTGTCCCTGACCGGCAAACGGATCGTCATCACCGGCGGAGCAGGCTTCATCGGGACGACTCTGGCGCGGCGCCTCGTCGACGAGAACGAGATCGTCGCGGTCGACAATCTCCATCGCGACTCGCTCGGCGGCACGAGCCTTGCCGAGCACGCGAATTTCCACTTTGTCCACGGGGACGTGCTCGACGACGAGCGTCTCCGGGGGCTCTTCGAGGGTGCGACTCACATCGTCCACTGCGCCGGAATCGCGGGCGTCGACACAGTCCTCGAGAGCCCGGTGCGGACGATGCGCGTCAACGTGATCGGCACGTACAACGTGCTCGAGGCTGCACTCACGGCGAAGGACACGCTCGAGCGGCTGGTGGACTTCTCGACGAGCGAGGTGTTCGGCCAGCACGCGTTCAACGTCCAGGAGGCGCACGTCACGACCATCGGCTCCGTGGGCGAGGCGCGGTGGACGTACGCCGTGTCGAAGCTCGCGGGCGAGCACATGGCGCACGCGTACCACGCCGAGTTCGGACTTCCGACGACTTCAGTGCGCCCGTTCAACGTATTCGGGCCGGGACAGATCGGCGGCGGCGCGATTCGTGCCTTCATCGAGGCCGCGCTCGCGGGGCGCGACCTCACGATTCACGGGGACGGGTCGCAGATTCGAGCCTGGTGCTATGTGGACGACATGGTCGACGGCGCGCTGCTCGCGCTCGAGCATCCGAGCGCGGTGGGGGAGAGCTTCAACATCGGCAATGCGCGCTCCGCGGTCACGATCCACGATCTCGCGCAGCGGATCAAGCGCCTGACCGCCAGCCCCGGACAAATCACCTTCCAGCCGCTCCACTACATGGACGTAGAGCTGCGGATCCCCAACATCGACAAGGCCCGCGCGCTCCTCGGCTTCGAGGCGAAGATCGACCTCGACGAGGGGCTCGAGCGCACGATCACCTGGTATCGGGAGAAGCTCGGAGCTCGGACCGCGTGACGGATCCGATAAGGCTTGCGCGGCCCGACGTCGGCTCCGCGGAGCTCGCTGCGGTCGCCGAGGTGATCGAGAGCGGCCAGCTGACGATGGGCGCGAAGGTTGCCGAGTTCGAAATCGCACTCGCCGGGGCGGTCGGCACCGCGCACGCCGCCGCCGTCTCGTCCGGCACCGCGGCTCTCCATCTCGCACTGCTCGCGCTGGAGATCGGACCGGGCGACGAGGTCATCGTCCCCGCCTACACCTTTCCCGCGACTGCCAACGTCGTCCAGCTCTGCGGAGCGCAGGCGGTTCTCGTCGACATCGATCCGGACACGTTCCTCGTCGATCCTGCCGCCGTTGCCGCGGCCGTCACTCCGCGCACACGCGCGGTCATGGCGGTCCACCTCTTCGGCCGCCCGGTCGAGTGGGAGGCGTTGCAGACCTCGGCGCCTCAGGAGGTCGTGCTCGTCGAGGACGCGGCAGGCGCGTTGGGCGCCCGCTATCGGGGAACCCCGTGTGGCGCGCTCGGCGTCGCCGCGTGCCTTTCTTTCCACCCGCGGAAGATTGTGACGACCGGCGAGGGCGGCGCCGTCACGACGGACGAGGCCGGACTGGACGAAGCGGTGCGGCGGCTCCGACA
>JACCTK010000423.1 GCA_013812465.1 Actinomycetota bacterium | reverse complement strand
CGCCAGGCGACGGCAAGAACCGCCTCGATCTACACGAGTGGACGAAGCGGTTCTACGAGGGAGATCCGGAGTATCAGGAGGATACGAAGTGGTGGGAAGCCGTCCTTCAACACGAGAAGATCAAGGCCGAGCTCAAGAAGCAGAGGGACGACCGCGACGCCTCCGACGCGGCGATTCTCGAGGACCCGACGCTCGAATTCCTCGGGGACGAGGCCGAGGCTGAGGCCGAGGGCACCAACGCCGACGCATCCACCGCCGAGACGACAAAGCCGCTCACCGACGCGGATCGGATCGAGCAATACCTGAAGGGCGCGTCGCCGCTTCCGGAACTCAACGCGGAATTCAAAGCGACGGGTGTCGCGGGCAAACCCGTCAAGCTGACGGCCTATCGCGTCGCGCAGCCGCTTTCACCGGATGGTAAACGCGTGCCCGTATGGCTGACAGGGCAGAAGGGCGGAACTTACGTCTCATTCGTCGACCTCAGCCACTCGCACTTCCGGAACTTCGACGACGACCCCGAGGATCTCGTGCTCATGCAGCTCGCGGACTTCCTTCTGGAGCGAGCGCAGGGCTCGACGACGGTTCCGATCTCATCGATCTTCGCCGAGCTCAAGGAACGCTATCTGCTCTCCCACGTAATCGATCGCGGACGCCTCGTCCCCGAGGCGAATCAGCTGATGCGCGACATCCAGGACCGGATGGTCGGTTGCGTCGAGGAGAACCCGTCGCGGCCTTACGAGAACGTCCTGAGCGAACACGAGCGCAAGACGACCGGCGACCGAATTACGGAGAGACTCCGGACGGCCGACATCGACGCCGTCGTCTACAGCGGCGAGTACCTCCGGTCCGTACCGCCGACGACTATCGCGCGCATCGTCGAAGAGTGGCCGGAAGCGTTCTTCGACGGAAGGCTCTTCTCGAACCCGTACATCGAGGTCAAGAGTCCGGAGGCTCGGCGCCTGATGGTGGCGAGCGTAACGAGTTATCTGAACGATGCTGGCTGGCTTACGACCGCCCCGTCCGCCGGGTCGCGCGAGCAGCTCATCAGGGCGCGGCTGAGTCTGAAGCTGCTGCCCGAGGAGATCTCGCCAGGGGACGACTAGATCGATGGCGAGCGTCTCTGTGATCTCCGTCTCGGGGTCCACGTTCCTCGATCCTGAACTGCTACTCGCAGGCGGCCCACGCGCCTTCGCGCGAGACGTCGAGCGCCTGCTCTGGCATCTCGCCTTCGACGACATCCGCAACATCGACGGGTCGGGAGACGAAGGTGGTGACATCCTCGCGGCGCGCGACGGATTCCGTTGGGTCTTCCAGTGCAAGTGGACTTCGGGCTCGACCATTAGCGAACAGGCGGTGGTGCAGGTCGACGCGGCGAAGACCTTCTACGGAGCCGACCGCGCGGTCGTCGTGACGAACGCCCGTCCCGGCCGGACGGCGGTCGCTCGCCGGAACCGGCTGAAGTCGATCGGGGTGACGGTGACGTTCTGGGACGGACCGGCTCTCAAGAAGTTCGCGGAGGCGGTCATCCCCGACGACGTCCCGAGCCGCTTCGCCCCGTATCCGTACCAGCGTCAGGCGATCGACGCGGCGAGCGCCGCGCTCGAAGCGGACGGGCGCGCGCTCGTCATTCTCGCCACGGGCCTCGGCAAGACGGTCGTCGCGGGCGAAGTCGTCGAATGCCGACTGCGCGAGCGTTCGGCCGAAGACGTTCTCGTCGTCGCGCACGTGAAGGAACTCGTTCGCCAGCTCGAACGCGCGATGTGGCGCCATATCCCCAAAGGCGTTCCGACACAGATCTTGACGGGCGACGACCGACCGCCCTCGCTCCGCGGCGTTACGTGCGCGACGATCGCGAGCGCGCTCGCTGCGGTCGAATCCGGCTGGCGACCAGCATTCGTCGTCGTCGACGAGGCCCACCACGTCGGAGAGGAGGGGCAGTTTCAGCGCCTTCTCGACGCGCTGGACGGCGTTCCCGCGCTGGCCCTGACGGCGACCCCGTGGCGCGGTGACGAGTACGACATCTCGGCGCGCTTCGGCCAGCCCGTATTTCGGATGGGGATCGCCGAAGGGATGGCCGCCGGCTACCTCGCGCAGGTCAACTACCGCCTATTCACGGACGGGCTCAACTGGGAGGCGGTCTCGGAGGCGAGCGAGAAAGGCCTCACCATCAAAGACCTAAACCATCGGCTGTTTCTGCCACAGCGCGACGAGGCGGTCGTCGACCATCTGCGCGAGGCTTGGAACCGAACCGTGGCGCCGCGGGCGATCGTCTTCTGTCGAACCATCGACCACGCGGAGGAGGTGGCACAGCTTCTACGCGCGAGCGGCTGGCGACGCGCGCGCTGCCTGAATACGCGGCAGTCGAAACGTGACCGCGACGTGCTGATGAGCGAGTTCCGCGACGGGCGCATCCCCATCGTTACGGCCGTGGACATCTTCAACGAAGGCGTTGACGTCCCCGACGTGAACATCCTCTGCTTCATGCGAGTGACGCACAGCCGACGCATCTTCGTCCAGCAGCTCGGGCGGGGACTCCGGCTCTCTCCAGGTAAAGAACGGGTCGAGGTTCTCGACTTCGTCTCCGACATACGGAGGGCGGCCGCGACGATAGAGCTTCAACGAGCGCTCGATCGCCTCGCCGACGGCGAGATCGAGCGTCTGCGGCTGCCGCATCCCGTCGTTTCGTTCTCCGAACCGCAGATTGGCACGCTCCTGCAGGAATGGATCAAGGACGCCGCGGCCCTGGAAGACGCGGATGAAGAGGTCAAGTTGCAGTTCCCCGAGGTGCCGTACCCGTGAGTCGTCTGGTTCCGAAGGATCTTGCGGAGACCCTTCTCGCGCGCGTGACGGAAGAGGCCGAGCGCGTCGATTGGGATCATCTGTCGCAAGCCTCGAAGACAGCCCAGCTCGCGCGATGGGTCGATGATCCGGAGATCGGCGGCGTCCTGCGTCCTCTCGTAGGCGGCGACGCCGAGACCCGAATGTGGCTGAAGGAGGTTGCGCTTAAGCGCCGAGCCAGGGCGCGGCAGCCCGACGCCGAAGCGGTCATTGCCCAGCTCTTCGGCGCCGACGCCGAACTCGTGGCGGATAGCGTCGACACAAAGCCGCACCACGCGCTCGCCCAGAACGGCGATCACCGCGAATACATTTGCTGGGGTCCGCAGGCGAACGCGAAGCACCTCTTCTGGGCCGCGATCAACGCGCTCGAGGAGGATACGCAGCTCGCCGGCGCGTGGGTTGTGGTCGTCGACACGATCGCGTCGCCGACGCCACCCGAGCGCCGAACGCGGCTTTCGGCGCTCGCGCGTCGCTGCGGTATCAAGATTGATTGGATGGGAGCCTGACGTGGCAGACATCGTCGATTCGGCAACGCGCAGCCGGATCATGAGTCGCGTTCGCGGCAGAGACACGAAGCTCGAAATGCGGCTCCGGCGAGCCCTCTGGGCGGCAGGCGTTCGCGGCTGGCGATGCAACGTCCGAAAGGTCTTCGGCACGCCGGATCTCGTTTGGCAAGGGCGACGCCTCGCCGTCTTCGTCGATTCCGCGTGGTGGCACGGCCACGCCTCCCGATGGACTCCGGGACGGCTCTCCCGCTGGTGGGATGACAAGATCGAACGGAACCGTCGCCGCGACGAGGAGGTCAACGCACGCCTCACCGCGGATGGTTGGAACGTCATTCGTCTGTGGGACTTCGAGGTCGAGAAGGAACTCGACGATTGCGTGACGCGCGTCCAAGGGGCGCTCGTCGACGCTGACCATGCCAAGACCGCGCTGGCCGGCAGGCGCACGAACCGTGCCTCGTGACACTAACCTCGTACGTGGGCTGATAGAAGCGGACGGTTTATTTGAGTTAACGTGCGGGTGTTATGCGGATCGACGCGCGAACCGAGCTCGTAATCGCCGCGGACATCGCGGAGCGGCTCGACATCTCTCGCCCGCGCGTCTCTGTGCTCGCCGACCGTTCCAACTTCCCGCGACCAGTCGGACGCCTCGGCCGCTCGGAGGTGTGGCGCTGGTCGAGTGTGGAGCGATGGGCGCGTGACACGGGCCGGCTGAATTCGTCCGAGTAAGTCCGAGACACACAGCCACCGAAGGTGACACCGCCAAGGCGGCGGCTTCGAGCCGCGAAGGGGTTAACTCGGATTCATAGCGAGAGGAGACGCGATGAGATACCGGATCGATCAAGAGCAGCTGTCGGAGTTCCTCGTGCGGCAGGTGCGGCTCGTCGAACGGCTGCCCGTGGAGGCGGCCGAGGCGGCGGCCGAGGGCTACGGGGATGGCCTCGACGACGCCGAGCGGGAGGCCGTCTGGCTCGCGGCTGGGGTCGCGACGTTCATCGGGCAGGCGATCGCAGACGAGCCGGAGCGGTTCATCGTCGCGGCGGGCGATCACGCCGCCGCATAGCGAAGGGAGAAGCAGACATGACGACAATGGAGACAACGAGCTACCGCATCGAGAACGCCGGATCGCCGCTCTGGTTCGGCGGGCGGCCGTCCGGGTGGGGCGACGTCGTGCGCGGCGTGCGTCCCGGTGAGGGCTGCTCGGCGGCGGCGATGATCGACGCGGCGGGCCTCGCCTGGACGGTGGAGCAGCATCCGCTCGAAGCGGTGCTCGGCGACCGGGGCGGCGGCGAGCCGAGGCGCGTGCCAGTGCCGCGCGTCGTTGCCAACATGCGCAGCGACACGAGCGCAGTGCTCGGGGTCGTTGGCGAGGGCTACGAGCCGTTGCAGAACCGCGCCGCGTTCGCCTTCTGCGACGCGATCACCGACAGTGGCGAGGCGCATTGGCTCGGCGCTGGCGAGACGCGGGGCGGCGCGCGCGTGCACGCGCTGATGCTG
>JACCTK010000415.1 GCA_013812465.1 Actinomycetota bacterium | reverse complement strand
GCCCGACACGTCCTGGGCGCCGGGTGGGCCGACAGAGCCGGGGGGCCCAGGAGGCCCAGCGCTCCCCGGAGGCCCGGCAGGCCCGGGCGGGCCGGTCGGTCCTGCGGCGCCAGGCGGGCCTTGTGTCCCCGGTATGCACATGGCCCCGGGTGTGCCCATGGCCCCGGGTGTGCCAGCGGCTCCTTGCGCGCCGATGGGTCCTTGCGGACCGCCGGGTCCCTGCGCGCCCGGAGCTCCGTTCTCACCTCGTCCGCCCGCAGCCCCCTGCAAGCCCGCCTGACCCTGGACTCCGCGACGCCCTATCGGGCCGCGGCGACTCCAGGTCACACGCCGCTGAACGCCAGGCGCTGGCTGATTCGTCGCGGAGCCCTTGGATCCTTTCCACTTTAGTGGTTTCTCCGAGAAGTGCAGCCCCACTTGGCCGGCTGCAAACTTCGCATCGCGTCGTCCTCAGTCACCCCGATATCTACTGATATCGGGCCTCCCTGCGTCCTAGCGCTGCTCGGTTTTCGCTCGGCCAAGCGGCACCGGAACTTCTCGGAGAGACCACTACGCTGTTGTGGATGGCCGTGTTGATCGCATCCAGCCTCCGCAAGGAGTTCTCCGGGGATCCGCTCTTCCAGAGCGTGTCGTTCACCGTCGGGCGCCGCGATCGCCTGTCGCTCGCCGGGCCGAACGGAGCGGGTAAGACAACGCTCCTGCGTGCGATCGCGGGCGAGAGCTCGCTGCAGGGCGGCGAGCTCGCGTTCGCGAAAGGCACTCGAGTCGCTCTCCATGACCAGCGCCCGCCGCGTGACCTCGGACTCACGCTGCGCGAGTACGTCGTCTCTGGCGCGCGCGACCTCCTCGCGCTCGAGGAGGAGCTCCGCGCGCTCGAACGCGCCATGGAAGGCGGGGCGCACGACGAGGGCACGCTCCGCCGCTATTCGGATGCCCAGTCGCGGCTCGAGCACGCGGGCGGCTGGGCCTGGCGTGAGCGGGCGACGCGCGCGGCTCGCGGCTTGGGATTCCAGGACGCGGCGCTCGAGCGACAGCTTTCCACGTTCTCCGGCGGCGAGCTGACGAGGGCCTCGCTCGCGCGCGCGCTCGCGCTGGATCCCGATCTCCTGCTCCTCGACGAGCCGACGAACCACCTCGACGTCGAAAGTCTCGAGTGGCTCGAGGCCGAGCTTGCGACCCTGGATGCAGCCGTCATCCTCGTCGCCCACGACCGCTGGTTCCTCGAGGCCGTCACCACCGCGGTGCTCGAGCTCGCCCCGGGAGGCACGCACTATTTCGCAGGCCCCTGGCACGAGTGGCGCCGGGAGAAGGCCGCGCGAGCTACCGCAGCTGAGAAGACCGCAGACCGCGTGTCGGTGGACATCGCCCGCCTCGAGCGCTTCGTGGAACGTTTTCGCTACAAGAAGGACAAGGCGCGCCAGGCCCAGGCGAAGCTGACGCAGATCGGACGCCTGGAGAAGGAGCGTGCCGCCGCGCGCGGGACGCTCGTGTCGCTCACACAGGGTCGACGCACCCTCGGTTTCGATTTCCTGCAGCCGCCTCGAACCGGGCGTGTCGTGCTCGATGCCGAGCACATCTCGCTCTCGGCCGGAGACAAGACGCTGCTCGAAGACTCGAGCATCGTCGTCGAACGCGGAGAGAAGGTCGCGCTGGTGGGGCCGAACGGATCGGGCAAGACCACCTTGCTCGAGTCGCTCCTCGGCCGGCGGTCACCGGACGGGAGCGTCGCCAGCCTCGGCCACGGCGTCATTCCCGCGTACTTCTCCCAGCACACGCAGGAGCTTCCCGCCCACGGGTCCGTGCTCGACTGCGCGGTTGCCGGGACCGGATTGCCACGACCGCAGGCGCAGATGCTCCTCGGAAGGTTCCTGTTCTCCGGCTGGGACATGCACGAGCGCCCCGTGTCGGCTCTCTCCGGCGGCGAGCGCAGGCGGCTCGCGCTTGCGCTCCTCGTCGCGTCGGGCGCGAACTTCCTCGTCCTCGACGAGCCCACGAACCACCTCGACCTGGAGAGCCGCGAGGCGCTCGAGGCGGCGCTCGAGGCGTTTCCGGGGACGGTGCTCATCGTCTCGCACGATCGAGCCCTACTCGACGCCGTGCCGAATCGCATCGTCGCTGTCGAGGAACGCGGTCTTCGCTCCTACGACGGCGGCTGGGCGGACCTGACGCGCGAGCGGAACGCGGAGCTGGCGCCTCTGATCGAGCCGGTTCGAGAGCGCAAGCGCGTGCAGGAGCAACGAACCCGGCCGAAGCGGAAGACGCCCTCCGAGCTCGAGCTCGTCGAAGCGCAGATCGCCGCGATCGAGGCGCGCATCTCGGAGCTCGAGGGAACACTCGCCGAGGACTGGGCGAACATGGACGTCTTGAGCGCGCACCGAGCCGCGCGCGACGAGCTGAAGACGCTCCTCACGCGCTGGGAGACGCTCTTCGAAGCGCGGCAACCCTCGCCCACGTGATCGACCGCAACAAGTAACAGACTGTTACTTGGCATGGATGCGCGAACGGTTGGTGACGAGGAGGCGCGCTGCGGCGTAGTTGGAGCATGCACGCCGTGAGCATCGAGGCGCCGCGCCGCGCCGACACCGCTGCCGCTGCCGCCTCCTTCGCAGCCGTCGCCGAGGAGCACCTCGACGACGTCTACGGCTACTTGCTGTACCTGACGAAGAACTGGGCGCTCGCCGAGGACCTGACGAGCGAGACGTTCGAGACTGCGCTTCGGCGCTGGCGTCGATTCGACCCGCGCCGGGGGACGCACCGCGCCTGGCTGATCGCAATCGCCCGGTCCACCGCTCTCGACTGGTTCCGCGCCGACGCGCGGAGGCAACGGCGCGAGGAACGCGCCGAGGCCGGTGAGCTCGACAAGAACCGAGACCACGCTTTCGGAGAAGGATTCTCACCCGAGCTCGAGGAGGGACTTCGCGCGCTGACAGCCGGCGAGCGCGAAGTCGTCGCGCTCCGGGTCGTGCTCGATCTGGACGGCGACGAGACGGCACGCCTGCTCGGGATCACGGTCACCGCGGTCTCGACACGGCTGCACCGGGCACTCGCAAAGCTGGAAGAGAGGATGAGACACCATGACGTCGCCTAACCTGATCAACGAGCTCACCGCGAGTCGGCCGGTGGCTCCCACCGCCCTGCGCGCGCGGGTGCGCGAGATCGCCGCTCAGGAGGCGGCGCCCCATGCTGCACGTGGGGCTTCCCTCTGGCCGAAGCTTCGCCTGCCCGTCCGTCGCATCGCGCTCGTCGCCGTTCCGGCGGCTGCCACGATTGCGATCGCGAGCGCCGGCGTGCTCGGACTCGCACGCTCGGACAGCAACGTCGACGCGTTGAGGAGTCAGTCCTTCACCGGCAAGGTCCAGTCCGAGGCAGCGCCGGAGACGAACCTCGCCACGCCTGCACAGGACCTGGGCTCAACGGTAAGCCCGACCCTCGATCGCGCGCAGCGGATCAGCGCCACGCTGACCGTGGAGGTCGCGGACTCGGACGGCGTCTCGCGCGCAGCTCAGAAGGCGCTCGATCTAACGGAGTCGCTCGGCGGCCATGTCGTGAGCGCAAGTGTCGCGACCGGTGACCAGGGGAACGCGGCACTCGTCGTGCGTGTTCCGGTGGCCAAGGTGCAGGAGGCGATCGTGCAGCTCTCCGCACTCGGCCGCATCGTCTCCCAGCAGGTGACGATCGACGATCTGCAGGCGAACCTCGACCAGCTCGAGCGACGGGAGCGGTCGGTGCGGGCCCAGATCGCCGTCGTCGTCGCGAAGCTCGAGGGCGATTCGCTCGACGCGACCACGCGGGCGCAGCTCGAGTCTCGTCTTCGCACGCTGCGGCAAGAGCTCCGCGGGCTCCGGCGAGACACCGCCGCGACGAACGCCGAAGCGCGCATGGCGACTATCCAGCTCACCGTTGTCACCCCCGGCGTTCTCACCGCCGTCCCGGTGCCTTCGCGACTCGACCGAACGCTGGACGAGGCGCTCAACGTCCTGGTCTGGGAAGGCGTGATCTCCCTGGCGATCGCAATCGTCGCCGCGCCGTTCGCGCTTCTGTTCCTTGCTACCTGGCTCGGTCGGAAGCTCTACCGGCGGCGGGAAGAAGATCGGCTGCTCGCGACGTAAGCCGGTCGCGGCGGGGAAGGACTTGGGGTCAGGCTTCAGCCTGACCCCGGCTGTCCGCCCCGAGGGTCGCAATGAGCGCCTCAGCAACGACCTTGAGCGGCCGCCCGGAGATCTGGCTCGCCTTGCGCAGCCGCGCGAACGCCTCTTGCTCGGTCAGCCCCTCGCGCTGCATGAGGAGCCCCTTCGCCCGCTCGATTGCCTTTCGCGCAGCCAGCGCTTCCGCGAGTGAGTCCGCCTGCTCGCGAAGCGCCGCCAGCTCCTCGTGCCGCGCTCTCGCGGTCTCGATCGCCGGCAGCAGGTCGGTCTCCCGGAACGGCTTGACGAGATAGCCGAAGACACCGGCCTCGACCGCGCGGGACACGAGCTCGCGCTCCCCGTACGCCGTCACCATCACGATCGGGATCGGGCGCTCGTCGAGGATCCGGCGCGCGGCCTCGATCCCGTCGAGCTGCGGCATCTTGACGTCGAGGAGCGCGACATCGGGCTCGGTCTCGCGCGCGAGGCGAACGGCCTCCTCCCCGTCCCGCGCCTCGGCGCACACCTCGAAGCCCGCGCCTTCGAGCATTCCCTTCAGATCGAGGCGGATGATGGTCTCGTCCTCGGCGATCAGCACACGCGTCATGCCGGGAAAACCACCTCTGCGCGAAGACCGCCGTCGTCGGCGAGCTCGATCTCGCCGCGCAGCTCGTCCTGGACGAGAGCGCGGACAATGGAGAGCCCGGTGCCCGGCTCTTCGCCCCCGATCCCGGCGCCGTCGTCGGCGATGATGAGCGCGATGGCGCCGTCCCTGCGCGCCAGCGAGATCGAGACCCGCGCGCCGCCGTGCTCGAGCGCGTTCTGAAAGAGCTCGGTGAAGACGAGAGCCAGGGCCGTCGCCTGCTGACCCGCAAGCGAGACCGGCGCGAGCTCCGCGGTCACCTCCTTCCCGGCGACGAGACCCTGGACGAGCATGGCGCGCAGCCGATCGACGAGCTCGCCGAGATCGACGTCATCCTCACGGTGCTCTGTCAAGACCTCGTGCACTGCCGCGATGGTCAGGATCCGGTTGACGGAGTCCTGGAGGGCCTTGTGCGGATCGACGTTCTCCGCCCGCGCCTGCAGACGAAGGAGCGACGCGACGGCTTGGAGGTTGTTCTTGACGCGGTGGTGGATCTCCTGGGCGAGGACGCCTCGCATGACCGCACGCCCGTGCTCGAGCGCGACCGCCGCATGGTGAGCGATCGCCTCGAGCAACGCCTCCTCGTCACTGGAAAAGGGCGTATCGCGGTCGCATACGAGCTCCCCGATCTGCCGACGCTTCCAGCGAAGCGGCAAGCGAACCGCGTATGCGCCTGGGCGACCCTCGGGCCAAGCGATCTTCCCGTCCTCGAGCACCAGCGCGGCACCGGTCGCGTGCAGCGACTCCATCGTCGTCGTCACGATCGCCTCGAGCGACTCCTCGAGGTAGAGGGACTCCGAGACCGCCTCGGAGATCCTCGCCAGCGCCTCAAGCTCCACGACGCGGCCCTGAGCGCCGGCGTACAGCTGCGCGTGCTCGATCGTCTGGGCGACCTGGGAGGCGATCGCCACCAGCAGCTCGATCTCGGCCCCGGTGAACTCCCGCGCCTCACGGGTGCGAACGTTGAGGGCGCCTTCGAGCTTCTCTCGAGCCAGGATCGGAACGGCGAGGATCGACTCGTACTCGTCCTCGGGCAGGTTCGGGAAGAGCTTGAAGCGAGGATCGAGGTGGGCTTGGGCCGGGATCATGACCGGCGCTCGCTCGGCCGCTGCCACCCCCGTGATTCCTTCGCCGGGCCGCATGCGCGGCGTGCGCGTCATCTCCTCGACCCGGCTCCCATGCGTCGCCCGCAGCACGAGCTCGTTCGCGCGCTGGTCGTAGAGGTAGACGAAGCACGCGTCGGTGCCGAGCGCGTCGGCGACGTTGCGCGCCACCAGCTCGAGCACCTCCTGGAGGTCGAGGGAGGAGTTGACTGCCGCGATCGTGTCGGTCAGGAGACGGAGGTGGCGCGCAGTCGTGTCCACCCCTTCATTCTCGCGGCTGCGGCCGTCTAGATGCTTGAGCGGGAATTGACGCGCGAGGAGGGGGCGGTCACGACCAAGCCGGGCGACGCACTCACTGGTCGTGCAGGCTGTTAAAGCCTGGACGGCGAGGGAGGGTGGCGATCCGGCGCGGTGTCGTGGCCGTCATCCCGCCCGCCGTGAATTCCCGCTCAAGCACCTAGGATCGAAAGGTGAGCTTCGACGACTGGATCCTCGCCCTCCACGTCCTCAGCGCGTTCGCGTTCGTGGGCGGCATCGTCCTCTTCTGGGTGCTCATCGTCGCGTCCCGCTCGATCGACACTCCTGCGGACACCATCCGGATCCAGCCGATCGCCAGGGTGGGAGGCCGGGCGGTCATGGTCGGGGCGACGGGAACTCTCGTCTTGGGGATCTGGCTCGCGCTCTCCTACGGCGGTTATGACCTTTGGGACGTGTGGATCATCGCCGCGGTCGTCCTCTGGTTCGCGGCGAGTGGTGTCGGCGCGCGGACAGGAACCGAATACACGAAGGCCTTCGACAAGGCGCGCGAGCTCGAGTCGGCCGGGCGCATGGGATCCGATGGCGAGCTGCTCGCCCTCAACCGCACCTCGAGGGGCGCCGCGCTGCACGCTGCAGGCTCCCTGCTTCTGCTCCTGCTCGTCATCGTCATGATCTGGAAGCCCGGCGCGTGAACGCTCGCCC
>JACCTK010000399.1 GCA_013812465.1 Actinomycetota bacterium | reverse complement strand
GGATTCACCTCCTTCTTTGGCCCGCCGCTCTCTCATGCGGCCGGCTTCCCCGCCTCTCCTGCGAGTTGGCGTTCGAGTTCCGTGCGCGGGATACGCCACTGGCCGCCAACCCGGACGCGCGGCACATTGCCGCCCTGCACGAGCTTGTAGGCCATCGACCTCGACACCCGGAGGTAGTCCGCGAGCTCGTCGACGGTGAGGAAGTGCCGCTGTTTGGTAGTGGACATATCCGTAGACTTGCACAATCCTAAGCATTGTGGCATAGTCGGCTTGAAAGTTCGAGTTGATCGAAAAGGGAGGCCGCTGTGCTCAACGACGCCGAGACGACCATCTACGCACCGCGCTCGAACCCGGACGCGCCGGAGGACGAGCGCGTCTGCGTCTCGATAAGGACGCAGGGGCTAAAGCTCCAGCTCTACTTCGCAGACCTGTCGGCCGAAGGCCCAGTGCTCGAGCTACAACTGCTCCCGGACGCAGATGAGCTCGAACCGAAGGTGCTTCGCCGGCTCATCCCGACTGCGTCTCTCTACACGCAGTATGCGCGGGCAGCCGTACGGTTCGACCGCGACGACGTCCGCGGGGCGATTCAGGCGCTGCGTCAAGTCGGGCGTCCCGGCCGCGGGCACCCGGACGAGCACTATCGAGTCGTCGCCCACAGCTACGACGCCCTCGTCGCCGAGGGGGAACCGCACCCGGTGAAGGCGCTCGGCCTCATGCACAACGTCTCGATCTCGGCGGCGTCGCGCTGGCTCAAAGAGGCGAGACGCCGCGGACTAATCCTTGAGAAGAAGGCGGCGACCGATGCCAGCTGAACAAGCAGGCAGCGTCTACAAGACCGCTAACGGCTACGGCGTCAGATGGCGCGACGAAACAGGCCGCAGACGCCGCCGGGCGGGGTTCTCGTCACCCTCGAAAGCGCGAGCGTGGTTCCGGGACGTCGAGCTCCCGCGCATGCGAGGCGGGCTCGTCAACGAGGCGCTCACGCTGCGGGAGTTCTCCGAGCGCTATCTCACTCGCTTCCAAGCCGACCGAGCGCCCGCCACCGTGAAGTCGCTCAGGTGGCGGCTCGTTCGTCCCCTCGCCGAGTTCGGGGACGTGCAGCTGTCCGAGCTCAGAACCGGCGAGATCGCAGCCTGGGAGGCGACGCTTCCCCCGCGCTTCCGCCACGACGTCGTGAGAGCGCTTCGCCAGGTTCTCGACGCGAGCGTCGCCTGGGAGCACCTCGCGAAGAACCCGGCCAAGGCCACCGGCAGAAACCCCGCGCCGCCCGTACTCGAAAGAACCGTGCTCGAGCCCGCCGACGTCGAGAAGCTGGCCGCCGAGATGCGCTCGCCCCACGACGTCGCCGTCATTCTCGGAGCGTGGTGCTACCTGCGCCCGGCCGAGCTCCTCGCGCTCGAGCGTCGAGACGTGGGAGACGGCGTGCTCAACGTGCGCGGTACGAAGACGGCACGCTCACGGCGCACCGTCCCGGTGCCTCTGAGAGCGTCTCAGGCGCTCTCAGAGCTTCCACCCAGGCTCGGCACCCGGCTTCTCTTCCCGAGCCCGCAGGAATCGTTCTACGACGCCTGCAACTGGCGACGGCGCGAGTTCAAGTGGGCGAGGGAAGCGGCCGGGTTCGGGAGCGACGTCGTGCCCTATTCGCTTCGCCACTCGGGGATCAGCTGGGCGCTGCACGCCGGCATCCCGGCGAGCGACGTAGCCCGCTTCGCGGGGACGTCGACGGCGATGCTGGAAGCCACGTACCACCACCTGCTTTCCACGAGCGCCGAGGCCGCGAGACAGCGGCTCGACGCGTTCCAAGCCAACGCCGCAGAAGCGGCAGAAGGAGGAGCACGATGACGAATGTCTATCAGTTTCCCCCATGTGCAATCATCGAGTCCTCGATGGTGAGATCACTTCATGTTGTCTATGACCCGAAGTGAGGGATACGCGAGCCGCTCAGACCCGCCCTACCTCAGCGCGCTCGTCATCGGGCTCATCTGCACGATGCTCGCTTCCGCCTTCCTCAGCGGCGCTTGGTTGCTGCTCGTGTTCATCGTCGTCGCCGCGCTCGTCTTGCGCCAGGGCTAGCGTCCGAAGGGCTGGACGAGGCTATCGCTGCCCTGGAGCACGGCGAGCGATTCCGCAAGCCCTGAGGCTCCGTCTCGATGCGTTCTGGCCAAGAAGCGGCCACGAAGTAGCCGTGCCTCAGACTCCCGAGACGACGAAAGCCTCGCATTTGCGGGGCTTTCTCGTGATGCTCCCGGCAAGATTCGAACTTGCGACCTCTGCCTCCGCAGGGCAGCGCTCTATCCCCTGAGCTACGGGCGCGGGGAGGCGATCAGTGTAGCTGCGTTGCCGTGCGGGAGCCGACGTGGAGAAC